>JAACED010000019.1 GCA_011682695.1 Gammaproteobacteria bacterium | reverse complement strand
ACACACAGCAAAACCGGTGGGGGGTCGAAAGGCCCCCGGCGGGTTCGATTCCCGTCCGCCTCCGCCAACGCCCACCCGGGCTCCCCGACCACCCCACAACCCGGCGAAAGACGTACTTCGTACCTGGTACTTCGTACTTCGCGGCGAGACCGTCACCGACGCGACACCGATCGCCGGCCACCGAGAGTTACATGCCGCGAGCGAGTCTGCTACCTCTTCTCGACGCAGACCGCCTCGGCGTCGAACCGAGGATCGCGAATCCGCAGCGCTGCGAACACGCCGAGCAGCATCAGCGCCGCCCCCGACCAGAAGAGTGCGCCGTACGTCCATGCATCGGCGACCGCTCCCACCACCAGCGGCAACAGCATCACAGGCGTCAGCAGCGTGTTCTGGAGCGCCACACAGGTCGGTCGCAACGACACCGACGCCATCTCGAGAATCATGTTGTTGAACCCAAGCCGCACACCACTGATCGTGCTTCCCATCAAAGCGAACACGACGACGAACAATCCGGGTGTCGAACCTGCAGCGAGGGCTGACAGCGGGGTGAGCCCCCCGATGAGAACCACCCCGACGATCACGGCCCGGTTCCCAAACCGGTCCCCCATCCAACCCCAGAGAAGATTCGAAACAGCCGCCCCGGCCATCTGGATGGCAAGAAACACACCGACCTGCCCCCTGGACACTCCACCGTCGCCGAGAGCAAAGACCACGTAGAACGGCCCCAGCGACAGCACGGCCATCGTGAGCGCCTGCGTCGTGAGAAACCAGCGGAAGTTGGCGTTGTCTCCTGCAAGACGCCAGGCCCGTCGAAGAAGATCCCCCAGCGAACTCGACCGACGCTCGACCGGATACACGGGCTCACGGATCATCGCGAACCCGGTGAAGGCCACCAGGAGCGCCAGCGCGGAGAACGCGAAGATCAGGGCGTAATTCGACGGGAACGCGATCCGCTCGTTCCCCAGCACCGCCTTGACCAGATACCCCGCCGCGATGGCGAGACCGTATCCGAGCAGCTGGCGCCATCCGATGAACCTTCCCCGCCGCCGAGCCGGAATGGCCTTGGCGAATACATCGGCGTAGACGACCGTCCCCACACCTCCCGCCAACGAGAACATCCCGAACAGGACAAGGAACACCCCGAGAACGACGCCGGGCCTGGTCGCTCCCAGTTGCCAGGTCAAGAAGGCAAGCAACCCGAACGACACCCAGCGCAGGGTGATCACCCACAACAGGATCGGCTTGCGGCGCGGCCGATCTTCGATCAGATACGCTGTGAAGAGCTGCGGAATCACCTGCCCAGCACCCTGCACCGCCGCCATCGATCCGACAGCGAGCGCCGACGGTGTCAGCAAGGCGACAAACGACGGGAGCACCGTCTGTACGTTCGCAAGCGCCGACGATGCCTGAAAGAAGATCCCGTGGACGAGCCCGGCAGCGAAATTGCGTCGGTAGTCGGCTGACTCGATGTCAGGGGTCTCGGCCATCGGGCCGTCAGGCTACCCGGCGGACTGCTCGTCGCCCCAAACCGAGTACGGATGTGCAATCAGGTTCGCATTGAAGAATCGGGGATCACCGGTCACTTCCTCTCCGATCCACGGGGGAATGTCGAACCGCTCATCAGGATCGGACAGTTCGACTTCTGCGACGACGAGACCTTCATTCTCCAAGTGGAAGTCATCTACCTCCCACACATGCCCGCGGAAGGGGATCGTGTAGCGAGTTTTGAAGATCAGTGGGCGTTCGCAGAGATCGTCGAGCATCTGGTCTGCATCCTCGCGAGGAATCTCGTACTCGAACTCGGCGCGCACTGCGCCAACCGAAATGCCCTTCACCGTCAGGTAGCCCCGCTCGCCGACGGTGCGAACTCGCACAGTCCGCTCCTTGACCGTACACAGGTACCCCTGTCGATAGTCGATGCCGTCGGCGAGATCACGCCACTCGTCGCCAATCACCAAGAACTTGCGTTCGATCTCTACGCCCATCGCAACCTCCGAAGCATCGCCGGATAGCTTTCGTTTCGACGACCGCCGATATCCAACAAGGCAACGGTTTCTTCCACCACCGAAGGATCCGCGGACTCCACCGCAACCGTCAGATGTCTGCTGCCGTCGACCGTCACGACACCGGCCTCCACTCGACAAGCCCCGATCGACACCAGTGAGCGTACCTTCTGCACCGGAACGGCCATCACACCTTCGAGACAATCCGCCACGGCCACGAACGTCTCCTCACCCAACGGACCGGCCGGCAGCAACGGTGCCTCGACGCCGAGCTGCGGAAACACGGACGTCGCCAGCACCCGGCTCTCGACAGGGAACGTGAGCTTGAACACGGGTTTCCACCGCTCCAGGCGGTTCCATCGGTCCAGGAGCTGCTTGATGTCGAGGACCCCGGCCCTGATCTTGACGTTGGTCTGCTCGACGTGTGAGACGATGTAGGTCTCACTCGTCTGCTTGCGCCTCAGCCTGGTCCCCAGTTCGAGAAGTTGCGCCTGTGCCGAGTCGAGGTCGTCGCCCCAGACACGGAATTCGTAGCGCGGGATGATTTTCATCAACGCGAACGTAGCACCGTGGAGGCCTCAGGCGCGTACGTGGAATCTCCCGAATGGTGCGATCTGCGGAACGATCACGTCGGCATCCCCGACCAACACGGGGACAAGACGAGAGGGTGCCAAGAACTCCCTGGCAGCCACCAGAACGTCGTCGACGGAAACCTTCTCGAGGTGGTCCTGATGACTGCGAAGATACGCGACGTCGAGGCCCCTGGAAAGCAGCGCACTGAGGGTGTCTGCAAACCCGGCCTGGGTGTGGGTCCCGATGGCGAGTGTGCCGATCCGGTAGCGACGGGCCTCCTCCAGCTCCGTTGCTTCGGGAGGTGACGACACGATGCGGCCCAGTTCGTACATGATCTCCACGAGCGCCGCCCCCGTCACCTCGGAACGCACATCGGCCGAAATCGTAACCGTCGACGCGGCAACGGCATGGTGGATGTGAGAGGCGGCGTTGTAGGTAAACCCTTTGTCCTCACGGAGGTTGGCAATCAACCGGGATGAGAAGTACCCGCCGAAAATCAGGTTCGCCAGTTCGAACGCAGGGAACACCTTGGTTCCAGACGCCGGCGCCAGGCCCCCAAGACGGATGTTCGTCTGCCGGGAACCGGGCCGATGCACAATCAGCATAGGACGAGGACGCGGTGCCGACGGTTTCGGAACAGGAGCGGGACGCCGCCTTCGTTTCCACTGCCGCATTACGTTGGCGGCGCGCTCGGCCGCCGCGGCAGGCTGAAGATCTCCGGCAAGCACCAGCACGGCACCACCGGGCCGAACGAGTTCGTCGTGCAGTGCCCGTAGTCTGCCGGGGGTGACCCGTCGCAGCCCCGACGGTGAAGGTAGCCCGAGTCCGTATGGGTGTCTCCCGAAGAAGCGCTTGCGAAGTTCCTCGCCCGCAACGACTTCTGGCTGCGCGCGAGCAAGAACGACCTCCTGCGCCAGTCGCGCCCGCTCGGTCCACACGGACGAATCGGGGAATGCGGCGTCGGTGAGGATCTCCACAACCAGATGGAGGAGATCGCCCATTCGCCTCGAGAGCGCCGATCCCGACAGGTGGAGCCCATCTTCGTCTGTGCCGACGCCGAGCGACCCGCCGATCTCCTGAAGTCTCACTGCGATATCGACCTCGGAGCATCGGCTCGTCCCGCTCTTCAACGTTTGCGCCAGGAGATCGCGCCTCGCCTCCTCCCCGGCCGTTGTTGCCGGCATCGGGATCCGCAGCCGCATTTCGACCAGAGGAGTCCCGGATCGTCGCACGATCACCATCCGCAACCCGTTCGGGAGCACTTCGTCGGACACGTGCGGGAGTCGTATCGGCTTCAGGCGGCCAACCTCGGGGATCATTGCCCACTCCCCGGAACGATCTCGAGTTCCGCCCGGCGATCGGCACGAAGCCACACTTGGGCAGCCTCCGAAGCTGCCCGAGCAGTCACGCTCGCGTACAGCGCCGGGATTGCATCCAGCAAACCTGGATCGTCGTGAAAGAGCTCCAACTGAGCCGCTCCAAGGGACCGGTTGAGCACATGATCCATCTTGCGCGCATACCCGGCGGTCACACGGCTGACCACCCGATCCACCTCGTCGGATTCCAGACCCCCGGCGACGGTTTCGATCTCCTCATCGATCGCTTCGATGATCCGATCCTTGTCCGAGACACGCGGATAGAAGGTGCTGATCTGGAACCGAGTCGGATCGCGCATCTCGAACGGGCCGACCCATCCCGGGCTTTCCCCGATCCAGGCGTCAACGGAGGTGACCAACCCTTCTTTGTGAACGAGTCGCTGCTCGAGACGGGAAGCCGGCCCGTCGGCCAGCACTCGTGCCACGACGTCGAGCGCGAGGACCTGGTCGAGGTGAGCGACCGGATCGGGGATCCGGTACCCGAGTGCCAGCGCAGGAGCGGGGGCAAACACATCCCGGTATCGAGACCGCCGGACTCCGTCCCGGATCGGCTCTCCGAACGACTGCAGGCGAGGGCGTCGTCGCCCCCGTATGCCGCCGAAGTGACGCTCGACCAGCTGCACGGCAGCATCCGGATGCAGGTCGCCACAGATGGCCAGAACGGCGTTGGCAGGCGTGTAGAAGCGGGCGAAGAAGTCACGTACGTCGTCGAGACGCGCAGCCTCCAGCTCCTCGAAACTCCCGTAGCCGTCATGGACGTTCGGATAGGTGTCGAACATCAAGGCAGGAAGCAGAATCCAGGGGAATTTCCCGTAGGCACGGTTCAGAACGTTGAGTCGAATCTCTTCTTGCACGACCGCCGTCTGATTGTCGAGGTTCTCCTGGTTGAGTTGTAGAGAACGCATCCGATCGGCTTCGAGGAAGAGCGCCATCTCCAGGGCTGCGGAGGGAAGGACCTCGTAGTACGCGGTGAAGTCAGGCGTCGTCGTACCGTTGAGCACACCCCCGTTACCCATGAGCAGCCGGTCGAACTCTCCCTTCGGAACCTGCTCGGACCCCTGAAACATCATATGCTCGAAGAGATGGGCAAAACCGCTCCGTCCCTCAGGCTCTGAACGAAACCCCACGTCATAGAGTACGGAGACGGCAACGACGGGACTCGATCGGTCTGGAATCAAGACGATTCTGAGTCCGTTGTCGAGCTTCAATCGTTCCACAGGAAAGCTGAGGCGAAGGAACGACGTCATCGCAAAGCAGGCTACAACAGCGGGCCGCTCAGCGAACATCACGGACTGGAGTCAGGCGCCGGCGTGTGGCACCATGGAGCCATGACCAACGGTCCGATCTCTGACAACACCGACGGATTCCGGGTGCTCCCCGGATGGCGCGTCGGCCATCTCGTCCAAGAGTCCACCACCCGCTCCGGGCTGCTGGTGCCGGCTGCGACCGTGGCGGAGAAGTCGACCGAGGCCCTCGCACTCATCGATGTCGAGAACGGCAACCGATTCTGGGCGGTTCCCACGGAGGCATGGCGGTTCATCTGGCCGATCACCGGCCAGGTCGTGATCGCCGTACGGGAAGCGCAGATCATCGCCGAGGAAAAGCACGAAGATCAGCCTCCCGGAGGCCGCTACCTGTGACGCCATCGGAAGGTCGCACCGGACGCAGGCTGACAGCCACCGTCACCGACCTCGAGATCACTCGCCAGCGCGCCTTCCTCGTCGGTTCGCTGTTCGACACCGCCGCTTCCCTCGACGAGTTGGCCCGCCTGACCGATACCGCAGGGTCCGACCCTGTCGGTCAAGCATCGCTGCGACACCGGAAACCCGATCCCGCAACGTTCATCGGCCCAGGCCAGGCATCGCGGCTCGCAGAGGAGACCCGGCGTCTCGACGTCGACGTCGTCATCTTCGACGACGACCTCACACCGACGCAGCAGCGGAACCTCCAGAAGATCTTCGGCTGCGACGTCGTCGACCGATCCGGGCTGATCCTCGACATCTTCGCCCAGCACGCCACGAGCAGGGCCGGCATGCTTCAGGTCGAACTGGCACTGCTTCGCTACCACCTTCCGCGGCTCCGCGGACACGGCACGGCTCTGAGCAGGCAGGCGGGAGGCATCGGGACACGCGGGCCGGGCGAGACGAAACTGGAGACCGACCGACGTCGCATCGAACGACGGATCACTCGCCTCGAACAAGACCTCGCAAAGCTCCACGGCACTCGAATGACGCAACGCAAGGCCCGCCGAAGAAACAACGTCCCCTTGGTTGCCCTTGTCGGGTACACGAACGCAGGAAAGTCGACACTGCTGAATCGCCTCACCGGAACCGACGTGCTCGTGGAAGATCGCCTCTTCTCGACACTCGACGCCACCATCAGGAAACTCCAGATTCCGGACGGCCCGCAGGTCGTCTTCTCCGACACCGTCGGTTTCGTACGACGCATTCCCCACGGACTCATCGAGGCGTTCCGATCGACACTCGACGAGGTCGCCGACGCCACCCTGATGATCCATGTGGTCGACGCCTCGGATCAGGACGCCGAATCCCATATAGCCACGGTCAGGGACGTGCTCGCCGATCTCGGCGCTGCAGCGATTCCGGAATTGCTGGCTCTCAACAAACAGGACTCCGCGGATCCCATCCGCCTCCACCGTCTGCTCGCCTTGCACCCGGAGGCTCTCGCGTTCTCGGCTGCCACCGGAGAAGGGATCGACGAGATGCTGGGACGGATCGCCGACGCCCTCAGCCCTGCGATGGTCCTCAGGACCTTGACGATCCCGTACACGCGTGGGGAGGTCCTCGCCGCCCTACACCGGGAGGGAGAAGTGGTGGATGAACAGCACGGGGAGACCGCGATCACAGTCACCGTGCGGATCGCTCTTGACCGAGCCCAGAGATTTGAGGCGGAAATCGCCTGAGTTCTCGCCCGGCCTCGTCGTCCGGCCTGCCGGCGCAGGTCTGTGATCTGGGATACGGAAGGTTCGGGGCATGCTGCCCCGAACCTTCAACTTCCGATGTGAGCCTTCAGCTCCTCGCCAGTCCAAGCATTGCCATACCGATGACGGCACCGACGATCAGCATCAGGATGAAGATAATCACTGCCGGGATCAGCACAATGGCGACGGCAGATCCCGTCGAGACTTCCTCCGACTCGCGCACGGCGATGACAGCGCAGGCAAGTCCCCAGAGGCCTCCGATGATGCCGCCGATGAACGGGATGATCCCGAGGGCGTATGGTGCATACGCGTAACCGAGCGGGCGGAACATCTGAATGAACTCCGCCTTGCCGCTGAACAGCTTTCCGATGAGCCACAACACACCGGTTCCGATTCCAAGAAAGAGCGTCGGGGCCAGAATCGCCATCAGGATCCAGCCACCGAATCTGAAGTGGCCGGGACCGATGATCGGCCCGAGGCCCCCGATGAGGGCGGCGAGGGCAACCACGATCATCGCTTCGGTAGTCTTGGTTCCGTCTCCGGACACCTCTTTGTACAAGGTCGGATCGAGCTTGACAGCGCGAATGACCCGATTCATCATCGTTCCGTTCGCAGTTCCTTCAGCACCATCGCTGGTCATGCAAATCCCTCCTCCGAGACTCAGCGCATCATCCCACACGTCGACTCTGCCGTGTCGGCAATACAGGGAAAAATAACCTCAGGTCTCGGAGGCCAACAACGCAGCCCCGATGATCCCGGCTTCGTTCTGGAGAACGGCCGGAACCACCTCGGTTCTCACTGAAAGCGCTTCGGAAAAACGCTCGAACCTGCGACTCACCCCGCCACCGACAATGAAGAGGTCGGGTGAGAACAGCAAGTCGAGATAGTCGAGGAATCGATCGACTCTCTTCCCCCACTCGTGCCAGCTCAGCTTCTCCTCCTTGCGGACCCGAGCTGCCGCGTAGTGTTCGGCATCACCACCCCGGAACTCCAGGTGGCCGAGTTCCGTGTTCGGCATGAGCCGTCCATCGACAAACATGGCACTTCCGATACCGGTCCCAAACGTCAGCAGCATGACGACGCCGCCGCGTCCTCTGCCGGCACCGAACCGCATCTCGGCGACGCCCGCGGCGTCGGCATCGTTGAGAAGCCTCACCGACAGCCCCGTTGCCTGCCGGAACAGCGACTCCCCGTCCATACCCACCCACGACTGGTCTACGTTCGCGGCCGTGCAGATGACACCGCGACGCACAACAGCAGGAAAGGTGCAGCCGATCGGGCCTCGCCACTGGAAGTGGGCCACGAGTTCCGCGACGACCCCTGCGACCGCCTCGGGGGTGGCAGGCTGGGGTGTCAAGATCTTGTGTCGCTCACGAGTCAACGCCCCCCGCTCGACATCGACCGGAGCGCCCTTGATGCCCGACCCGCCGATATCGATGCCCAGGATGTCCATGAGCACAAGAATATCGGATTTCCTGTCAATGCCGGCGTCGGATAGCGACGCCCGCATTGACCAGAAAACTGCAGCCCGATTCCTGTCAACGGCAGCGTCGAATAGCGACGCCAGCATTGACCAGAAATAGATAGGCTCGGGACCATGTGCGACACGATCGTCATCGTCCAACCGGACCGGGTGCTCTTCGCCAAAAACTCGGACCGGGACCCCAACGAGGCCCAGCTCCTCGAATGGCAACCACGGCGGACCTACCGTCCCGGCACAACCGTCCGCTGCACACACATCGAGATTCCGCAGGTGCGTGAAACCAACGCCGTGCTGCTTTCTCGCCCCTTCTGGATGTGGGGAGCGGAGATCGGAGCGAACGAACACGGCGTGGTGATCGGCAACGAGGCGGTCTTCACCGACCAGCCCTACGCGAAAACCGGCCTCACCGGTATGGACATGATCCGCCTCACCCTCGAACGGGCCGACTCCGCGAAGGCCGCTGTCGACACGATCACCGGTCTTCTCGAACGCCACGGTCAGGGCGGAGGTTGCGGATTCGAGCACCCACGCTTCACCTACCACAACAGCTTCATCGTCGCCGACCCACGAGAAGCCTTCGTGCTCGAGACGGCCGGCAAGCTGTGGGAGGTCGAACACGTCACCGACGGCGCCAGAACCATCTCGAACGGTCTGACGATTCCCGACTTCGCCGAGCAGCACTCCGATTGGCTCAAGACGAAGGTCTCCGCCTGCAGGGTTCGACAGCCCCTCACCCAGGCCAGGGCAGCCGCAGCGACCGGACCGGAGGATCTGATGGCCCTGCTTCGCGATCACGGCGGGGTCGAACCCCGGTACAGCCTCCTCACCGGTGCAATGGCCGCGCCGTGCATGCACGGAGGGGGGATCGCTGCCGGATCCGAGTCCGTCGCCTCCTGGGTCGCGGAACTCTCGCCCACCCGATCCCGCCACTGGGTGACCGCGACCTCTGCGCCCTGCACCGGCCTCTTCAAGCCCGTGAGCGTCCTGGAGCCGCTCGACCTCGGGCCCGAGCCCACCGCCACCTATGACGCCCGAACCCTCTGGTGGGCGCACGAACGCCTCCATCGGAGCGTGCTGCGGAACCCGAGTCGGCTCCTTCCCCTGTTCGCCTCCGAGCGAGACGACATCGAGCGCCGATGGCTCCAAGAACCCCCACGTCCCGAAGATGCGTTCGCCCAAGCCCGCGATCTGCTCGCCGCGTGGACCGAGAGGATTCCGGACGCGCCGGATCGACGTCCTCTCTACGTGCGCCACTACTGGAGTGTGAGAAACCGTCAGGCAGGCATCGTGCTCTGACGCGCAATCCTGAACCGGACGAACAGCCACGGAGCCCCGAGCGCCCCCCACAGTCCGACGAGGGTGTACCGAACGAGACGCAGCGCCATGGCCGGTTCAATCCCGGCGAAAAGGACCCGAAGCCCCGCCCAGAGTCCGATGAGGACGACCAACCCGATAAGGAACCTCAGAACGCGATGCCTGATCGGACCGGCAGTCTCAAACCGGACCCAGTGTCGCTCCAACACGAATCCGACCCCCATGCCGACCATCGTGCCGACGCCGGTCGTGACCGATTCAGAAGCATGCAGCGCGAGCAGTGTCAGCGGGGCAAACGTGGTGATCACGAGTTGCCACACGAGCGCGAGCCGGCAGAACCAGCGCTCGACCGGTTTCCAGAAGCGCAAGAACAGCCACAATACGACAGCCCCAATGACATAGCCTCCGAGTACATCGGTGGGAAAATGCACTCCGAGGTAGATGCGGGAGAGCGGTACTCCCACCATCAGCAGACCTGCCAGAAGCCAGAACCACTTTGCCCGGACTTTCGATCCGAGGTACCCCCACACCGCGACCGTGTTCTGCGTGTGCCCTGAGGGGAACCCGTATGACACCTCGTGGGTGATCGCCTTCACCCGGGCGTCGTAGGCATACGGCCTCGGCTGGGCTGCGAACAGCTTCACCGCCGTGTTGATCAGATTCGAGAATAGGAGGAGCACGATCAGCCGCATCCCGATCACCCGGTCCACACTCCAATAGACCAATGGGAGCAGCAGTAGGAAGAACTCTTCGTTCCCGAGAAACGTCAGCGTCTTGAAGAATCCGTCCAACGATGGGCTCGCCTGCTGGAGCCACAGCACGACGTCCACACCCAAACGCAAGATCGCGTCCATCAGTCTCCTCTCACCAATCGAACCATACCGGCCGGCCAGCCGTGAGTCGTCGCTACCATCGCCGGGCACGAGCCAGGAGCCTCAAGTGGATCCCTACCGCCTTCCCGAGATCGCGTTCCCAAGCCGCTACGACATCACGCTGCGTCCAGACCTCGACGCAGCGACCTTCTCAGGAACCGAGACGATTCGCGTCACCGTCGGCGAGCCGACCGACGAGATCGTTCTCAACGCCATCGAGATCGAAATCGAAGAAGCCACACTCGGCAACCGCAGTCTCTCCGCTTCCTACGAGCCCGAAACGGAACGGGTCCGCCTCTCCGACGGTGCGCAGATCCCGGCGGGAGAACACACGCTCTCTCTCCGCTTTTCCGGAATCCTCAACGACAAGCTCCACGGCTTCTATCGCAGTACCTTCACGGACGCAGACGGCCGCGACCGCGTCATCGCCACGACTCAGTTCGAAGCGACCGACGCGAGGCGTGCATTCCCCTGCTGGGACGAACCTGGATACAAGGCCGTATTCGGCATCACGCTCGATGTGCCCGAGGGTCTACTGGCCGTATCCAACGGAGCCGAGAGCAGTCGAACCAGACTCGACGACGGCACGATCAGGATCACCTTCTCCGACACCCCGAGAATGTCGACCTACCTGGTGGCCTTCGTCGTCGGGCCGTTCGTCGCAACCGAACCGGTCGACGCCGACGGTGTTCCCCTACGAGTGATCCACCAGGCCGGACAGGAGCAACTCGCCGAGTTCGCGCTCGAAGCCGGCGCCCACTATCTGCAGTGGCTCGCCGACTACTACGGGATCCCGTACCAGGGAGACAAGATGGACCTCATCGCGATTCCTGATTTCGCGTTCGGAGCGATGGAAAACCTCGGTGCCGTCACGTTCCGGGAAAATGCCCTCCTCGTCGACCTCGAGACCGCATCCCACGCCGAGATCCGGCGTGTCTCGGAGGTCATCGCCCACGAACTCGCCCACATGTGGTTCGGCGACTACGTGACCATGAAGTGGTGGAACGGCATCTGGCTGAACGAAGCGTTCGCAACGTTCATGGAGATGATCGCCCAGGATGCGTGGAAACCGGAGTGGAAGACCTGGCTTTCGTTCGCGCCGGCCCGCTCTCAGTCCATGGTCACCGATGCTCTCCAGGCGACCAGACCAGTCGAGTTTCCCGTCGTCGCTCCGTATGAGGCCGACGAGATGTTCGACGTACTCACCTACCTGAAGGGCTCTTCGCTCGTTCGCATGCTCCAGCAGTTCCTCGGCGAGGAGGTGTTCAGAAAGGGCGTCAAGGCGTACCTGGAAGCCCACGCGTTCGCGAACAGTGAGACGAGCGACCTGTGGGCGGCCCTCGAGCTGGCCTCGGGCCAGCCGGTCGGATCGGTCATGGAGTCTTGGATCTTCTCCGGCGGCTACCCACAAGTAGAGGTCAGCCTGAATGGCAACAGCATCGTCGCCCGCCAGCGCCGCTTCCAATATCGGCCGACCGGTGATGGCGACCTGTGGCAGATCCCCCTCACGCTTGCCTACGGAGCCGGTGACGCGGCGCGCAGGACCGACGTGGTGTTCACCACACCCGAGATTCGTGTCGATGTCGAAGGCCCGGTGAAATGGGTCCTCGCGAACGTCGGTGGACACGGCTACTACCGGAGCCACTACTCGCGAGATCTCCTGGATCGCCTCCTGGATCGCCTCGACCGCCTCTCCGCGCTCGAGCGACACGGCCTCATCGACGACGCATGGGCCTGCGTCATCGCCGGTCAGACCGACATCGCCACGTATCTGGATCTCCTCACCCACTTCGGCAACGAAACCGAGTACGCAGTGTGGACCGCGATCGTCGAAAGCATCAACCAGATCCATCACACGTTCGATCGCAGCACCGCCTTCGAGCGGTACGTCCGCGACTTGCTCACGCCGGCAGTCGAACGCCTCGGCTGGGACCCTCGGCCAGAAGAGGACAGTCCGACCCGCCGCCTGCGCGGCCTGCTCATCTCCGCCCTCGGTCGCTACGGACAGGACAGCCAGGTACGGACCCGCGCCGTCGAACTGCTGCCGGCCGTTCTCGGTCACACTCTCGATCCTGAAGTAGCCCGGGCGGTCATCACCGTCACGGCGAATGCCGGACTCGCCGACTACGACACGTTCCTCTCTGAATACGAACATGCGCAAACACCTCAGGACAAGAATCGCTACCTGCACGCATTACCGTTGTTCCCGGATAGGGCCCTAGCCGAACGTACCTTCGCGATGGCACTCGATGGTCGGATCAAGACTCAGGATGCTCCCTTCGTCGTAGAACAGCTGTTGGCGAGCCGCACGGCCGGCCGGACCGCATGGAACCTGTACACCCATCGATGGGACGAACAGGTACGCGTCTTCCCACCCATGCTGCTCAAACGCACCCTGGGAACTCTCTGGACATTGAGTAACGCCGCAGATGAAGTCCATGCGTTCTTCGATGGGAGAACGGTTCACCATGCCGAGAAGGCCCTCGCTCAGGAGCTCGAACGGCTCGACGTGATGGCTGCGTTTCGCGAGCGGGCGGGCGAGCAGCTGGCCGCCTACCTGGCCGAATAGAGGTATACCCACACGGAGCTAGCCTTTCTGCTTATCACGCTTCCCTGTGAGGTACTCATGAGCAAGAAGGCCGTCAAGAAGGCGCCCCCACGGAAACGTCAATCACGCAGAGCACCCATCCTGATCGGCGGCGCCGTCGTTGCCGCCATAGCACTCGTCGCATTCCTCACCACCGGGTCTGAGACCGAGGGTGAGAACATCAAGCAGACCAGACCGGTCACGATCACCGGCCAAGCCCTGCCGCCGTATGAGCATGACACGGCCGATCCCGCCATCGGAATGACGGCTCCCGAGATCAACGGCGCAACGTTCGACGGGACGCCCCTGTCGATAACGAACGACGGCACCCCGAAAGCCATCATCATGCTCGCCCACTGGTGCCCGCACTGCCAGACCGAGGTAGAAGAGCTCACTCCGTGGATAGCGGAACACGGCGTTCCGGAGGGCGGCGCGATCGTCTCTATTTCGACGAGCGCGAACGTCTCTCAGCCGAACTATCCGCCGTCGAAGTGGCTGGCCGACTGGCCGGTTCCTACGATCGCGGACGACTCGAACAGCTCTTCGGCACGAGCATTCGGTCTCACCGGGTTCCCCTTCATCATCTTCGTCGACGCAGACGGCACGGTCGTAGGCAGGGTCGAAGGCGGCGTGGCGCCCGAGATGCTCTATCAGTTTCTCGAACAGATGGCCGGTCAGTAGGCCGGCCCCACGGCACTAATCTCCGCACCCATGGACCCTGCACTGGCGAACCGATTCTTCGGACTCATCACGTTGCTCATCATCGTGGTCGATATCGGATTCGTCGTGCTGCTCCTGGGGAGACGACGTTCGTCGCTCCTGCAATCCGCCTCCGACTGGCTCGACGATCTGCTCGGAGACTCGACACTCTGGTTGGCTTCTGCCATTGCGCTCGGCGCAGTCGTGGGAAGCCTCTTCTACTCGGAAGTGATCGGCTTCAATCCGTGCGATCTCTGCTGGTACCAGCGCATCGTCTGGTACCCGATGGTCATCGCGCTGCCCATCGCCGCACTGCGCAAGGACACGCGCATCAGCACCTCCATGCTGCCGGTCGTTGCGATCGGGTGGGGCATCGCCGCCTATCAGTACACGATTCAGAACTTCCCGTCGCTCGACGCAGGCGCATGTAGCACCGCGACCCCATGTACGCTTCGTTGGGTCTGGGAGTTGGGATTCATCTCGATTCCCATGATGTCCCTTGCAGGGCTGACACTCGTTGGAATGCTCCTGCTGTGGGCTCGCACGTCGACAAGGCAGGAGCATGAGTAAGAACGGTCAACAGAAACCCGCCGATGCATCCGGATCGCGAAGCACGGTCATCATCGTCGCAATCGTGGCGATTCTCGCCATCGCGGGGATTGCCGCCATTTCCACCATCGGTGCAGGCGACTCGGCGGCAGGTACCGGTACCATCAGTGAGACCCAGCCGGTCACGGTCTCCGGTACGGCCCTGCCACGCTATCCCGAGCAGGGTGCCGACACGGCCATCGGACAGCAAGCTCCGGAATTGTCCGGCCTCTCGTTCGATGGCACTCCGGTCTCCATCACGAACGACGGCCGACCCAAGATCATCATCTTCCTCGCTCACTGGTGCCCACACTGTCAGAACGATGTGAAAGAACTGACCCCGTACATCAAGGCGAACGGCCTTCCTGACGATGTCGACTTCTACGCAGTCTCAACGGGATCAGATCCTGCGGCGCCCAACTACCCGCCGTCGAAGTGGTTGGCGGACTGGCCGATCCCAACCATCGCGGACGATGCACAAGGTGCCGCAGCGCAGGCGTTTGGGCTCAACGCATTCCCCTTCTTCGTCTTCGTGACCGCCCAAGGCACCATCGACTTCCGCTTCCCGGGAGAAGTCCCTCCCGAGGCGCTCGTCGACGCAGCCCATGTTCTGGCGGGTAACTGAGAGCCCCGCGGGTCGCTCGTTTTTCAACTGAAGACGGAGGCATCCTTCATGGCCCACGCCGGGTACTCCTCGGCTTCGAGGAAGTGCGCCGCGTAGAGCTCGGCCAACTTCGCGTACCGGTCACCACTTGCATCGGCCAGGTCATAGAGAAGGCCGACTTGTGCTGCGTCGGCGAATCTCTCCAGGGCACGCTTCGAATGCCACTGGGCCTCGTCGGTACCCATGCGAGCCAGATCGGAGAGGGTCCCCTGGATCGTCTTGAGAGCCATCTCCGCAGCGGGCGTCCCCACGCTGTCCAATAGCGTTGTGAACTCTTCGACGAAATGTTCGTGCGCGCCCTTCTTCTGCATCGCTTCGAGCATGTCGATCGCCTGCACGTTGCTGGGGCCTTCCCAGATCGGTGTGATGAGGGCCTCCCGGTGCCAGCGTGCGACCGCATACTCCTCCAGGAACCCCAGCCCTCCAAAGATCTCCATACCCAGGCGTGTGATCTCTGCCGCGTGATTGGCAGTGCGGTTCTTGGCGAGGTGCGACAGGAAACGGGCGTAGTGATAGACGGCGGTGTAGGGAGGCCGGTCATGCCAGGCATGATCGAACGCTTCGATGGCCCGGAATGCGATCGCCAAGCCACCGGCCTGACGGACCGCGAGATCCACCATGTCCCGGCGAATCAGCGGAAGCTCTCCGAGCGGGCGCCCGAAGGCGGTGCGCCGTTGAACTCGGGTCAGCGTCTCGAGATGCGCCTTCTTGGCAATTCCCATCGCGGCGACCGCGTTCGCAAGCCGTGAGATGGTGAGGTTCTCCAACGTGTAGTAGATCCCCTCTTCGGGCCGTCCGATGAGGTATGCCTCCGCTCCATCGAGTTCGACTTCTCCGGAGGGAACGGCGCGCGTCGCAGACTTGTTCTTGAATCTGCGCACCGTGAAGTTGAGTGCGCCGTCTCGGCGAAGACGCGGCACGAGGAACAACGCCAGGCCTTTCGGGCCTGCCGGTGCGCCCTCGGGACGGGCGGTGGTAATCGCAACGTCGGTCAGACCTGCCCCGCTCGCGAAGTACTTGTCACCCGCGGAAAGATGCCAGCCATCCTCGTCGTGATGAGCGGCGGTCTTGTTCGCACCAAGGTCGCTCCCACCCTGGATCTCGGTCATCCACGTCGCACCCCATGCATCTCCCGACAGGAGCCGGTCCTCCCACTCTCTCAGCTCGGGGGCGTACTTGTGAATCGCATACGCCGTCTGCTGGGTGATGGTCAGAATGCAGTACAGGCCGGGGTCACCGAGGAGGTACCCGATCGCATAGTGGTGATGCCAGCTCCCGCCGTCATAGATGGGACGCATCATCGGCGCGAGCTTCGCCAGCAACGACTTCTGCGCCGGTGAGATCCGCGCCCGATCGACCCGGTTGCCATCCAGATCATGCATCATCAGTTCCGGTACCGCCCCCTGGTCGATGTGGTAGCCGACCTCGTAGGCCTCGGATCCCATCAGCCGGCCCCACCGCGCCATCTCCTCACGATGAGCGTCGAAGTCCCGCCAGTATCGGTTCAGTACCGCGTGGAGGTCTCCGTCGATCGCGAAATGGTTCTGCCCATAGGCATAGGACTGGAACTCCATGTCACCCCTCGTGCTCGATCGGTTTTCAGCTTAGGAGCCCGCTGAGCAGCGCATCGCACATGTTCCCCCTACCCGGCGGCTCTCCCGCTACGGTGCTTCCCCTCTGCGGCTGACGCCGGCCCCGGTCGGCTTCGCATGGCGGAGGGGCCAATAGGCGTCTCGCCTGCAGCACTCTCCGATCCCTCGAGGCAGACAGCAGGAGCCGCCACACCCGCCCCGCGGTCTTGAGTTGATTCGAGGTCGCGATGCCAAGTACGAAATACGAAATACAAAGTGCGAAACGCGAAGCTCCGTCCACGCACCGCCATTACTCAGCAGACTCCCAGGCGACCGCTACTGTGCGCGGATGCTCCGAATCGCAGTACAACTTCAGCCCCAGCACGCCGGATACTCCGACATCCGCAGGGCAGTATTCGAGTGCGAGGCCCTTGGCGTCGACATCATCTACAACTGGGACCACTTCTTCCCGTTGTCCGGCGACCGTGACGGCAAGCACTTCGAGGCATGGACGATGCTGGCCTCGTGGGCGGAGATCACCGAGCAGGTCGAGATCGGATGCCTGGTGACCTGCAACTCGTATCGGAATCCGAATCTGCTCGCGGACATGGCCCGCACCGTCGACCACGTCTCCGAGGGGCGGCTGATCCTCGGGATTGGATCGGGATGGTTCCAACGGGACTACGACGAGTACGGGTACGAATTCGGAACGGCGCCAGGTCGGCTCCGCAACCTGGATCGTGATCTCCCGATCATCAAGGCCCGTCTGGCCGACCTCAACCCACCTCCGATACGATCCATTCCGATCCTGGTCGGAGGAGGTGGAGAAAAGGTGACCTTGAGGATCACTGCGCAGCACGCCGACATCTGGCATGGCTTCTTCAGCACCACCAAGCCTGATCTCTACGCGCACAAGAACCGCGTCTTGGATCGCTGGTGCGCCCGCATCGGCAGGGATCCTTCCTCGATCGAACGGTCTGTCGGCGTGAGCGAACGGCGCATCGATCTGGCGGATGATCTCGTCGCCGCCGGAGCGCAACAGGTGGTGCTCAGCCTCGAAGGACCCTCTTACGACACCGGACCTGTCCAAGATTGGCTTGCGTGGAGGGACGCGCAGTGATCGGCGCTGCCGTCCTCGTCGTCATCGGACTCGTGCTGCTGACCGTTGCAGCCGATCGACTGGTGCTCTCCGCAGCCCGTCTTGCCCGAATCTGGGGGATGTCCGCAATACTCATCGGTGCGCTCGTGATCGGGATGGGCACGTCGGCTCCAGAGCTGCTGGTCAGCGTGCTCGCTGCTGCCCGCGGCGAGATGGACATGGCAATCGGGAACATCGTCGGATCGAACGTGGCGAATCTCAGCCTGGTGCTCGGTGTCTCGGTCATGATCCTGCCCGTCGCCGGACATCTGCACACGATCAAGAGGGAGGGCATTCTCATGCTCGCCGGCGTCATCGCGTTCAGCGCCCTGGCGTGGGAAGGAACGATCAGCACCGTCGAAGGCGCGGGACTCATCGTCGGAATCGTCATCTCTGCGTTCCTGCTCGTCTCGTGGTCACGACGGGATGTCGCAGAGGGCATCGTGAAACTCGACGCCGACACGTTCGCTCCCCCCGGCAAGGGAGCTGCAGTCGAACTCACCGTCGGCCTCATCGCGTTGGCGGCCACGCTCGTGGGCGCCGACCTGCTGGTCAGGGGCGCCCGCATCGTGGCCATTGAGCTGGGACTCAGCCAGGGGTTCATCGGACTCTCGCTCGTCGCCGTCGGCACGAGCCTGCCGGAACTCGCCACAGGGATCGCTGCGGCAAGACGACGCGAAAACGCACTGGTGATCGGCAACGTCCTCGGCTCGAACCTGTTCAACTCCCTCGGTGTTGCCGGAGCCGCCGCCCTCTCCGGCAGTGGTACGTTCACCGCCGATTTCCGGGTCCCGATCATCTTCATGCTCGTCATCTCGACACTGGCCGGCGTCTTGACCGCGACAGGGAATCGTCTCGTGCGCTGGGAGGGTGCGGCGCTCGTTGTCGCCTATGTGGGGTTCCTCGCGCTGGCGCTCTGACGGGCAACACGGGCCCGGCGACGGACAAGCAGTTTCCGTCTCGAAGCTCGCCGACCGACTCATCGCCTACGACCTCGGCGGGCACAGCACGGTGGCCCCCGCTCCTGCAACCGGGAATCCGGCGCTCTCAACGGTCGGGCAAGTTCGGCGAACTCCCCGGCACTCATCTCGTGGGCACCGGCCGCACCGCGTTTCGGCACCAGGATCGACCACCCTCCCAGAGCGGACAGGTAGGGGTGTTCGATCGCCCAATGGTCACCATCGAAGATGGGACCGCCGCTGAGATCCGCACTCCTGCCGGCGACCGGAACGTCCGACAATCCTCACACAGGCCCGCTACTCCTCGAGATCGATCGCGCCGTCGCGACGGCCACCCTCGGCGAAGAGGCGAAACCCGACGAGGGCGATAAGGAACCACGCCGCACCGACGAGAAGCTCCAGGCCGAGCTGGCCGAACGCGCCTCTCGACGGTCCGGTGGCGAGGAGCTCTCGCAACCCGAGGAGCCCGTGGTGCAGAGGCAGCAGATCGGCGGTTCGTTGCACCCAGGTCGGAAATATGCTCGTCGCCACGTTCACCCCACCGATGGTGATCAGCGTGTAGAAAACCAGGTTGAACAGGATGTTGCCGATCCGCAGGCGCCGGATGGCGATCGCGGCGAGGAACAGGCCGAGCCCGTACGCCCCGAGGCTGATGGTCAGCAATCCGACGGGAAGCCACCACCAGTTGCCGGAGAACCCGATGAACGGTGCGAGGATCACGAAGATCAGGCTCGCCTCCACGAGGCCCTGCACGATGTGGAAGGCCGACCGTCCTCCGAACACCGGCAGCATCGACCGGGGCGCCGCAACGAGCAGCGGCAGCGTCCCGAGACCCCGTTCCCACGCCGTGTCGGGACCCGTGCCGAGCGGCATGAGCGCAGCCATGGCGGCCACGTTGCCGACGAACGCGAACAGGACGAGGTCGCGTCCACCGACGAGCAGACCCATCGCGGTAAAGAACAGCACCTGTGCGGTAGTACGGACAATCCAACCAAACAGCCACGACTTCCATGTGTACTGGGCGCGCATGTCCAGGTAGCCGACAAGGGCGGCGTTGCGGGCGATGCGCAGAGTGGCGGTCATGGGGCCGCTATCTCCCCTGTCACTTTCACTCGGTGAAGCACCACCCGAACAAGCCTCTGGGCTGCGATGAACCCGACGCTCCCGAGGCTCGCAATCGCGGCGACACGCCATGGCAGGCCGGTGACCACCGGTCGGGTGACACTGTCGCGAATCAGGTCGGAGCCCCAGGACAGGAACACCAGACGCCCGAGCGGCTGGACCCAGACCGGCAGCAGCGACAGGGGCACGAACACGCCACCGAGCAGCAGAAACGGGTAGGACGCCGACGATTGAAAGGTGGCCGCGGCACGGGTCAGAATCGTCAGGCTGGAGAAGATCATGCCGGTGCCGGTGATCGCCGCAGCGGTGAGCAGCAGCGCGACGACCAGCACGACCGGGTGGGCGATGCGGATGTCGATCCCGTAGGTCGCCCAGGCGGTAACGAGCGTGAGTGGAACGACGAGGAGCGACAGCATCACGACCGCCGCCACACGGGCGGTCACCACCAGCCCGTAGCCGGTGGGGGCGGCGGCATGCAGCTCGAGACGACCCATCCACCGGTCGTCACGCACCACACTTCCCCCCGTCCACAGCGCCGTGCTCCACATCGCCATCAGGATCGGTGCAAGGAGCGCATTGATGAGCAGATCGGGACGGTCGAACGCCTCGATCACCGAGAGGAAGATGATGACCGTCGGGATCGTCGAGATCTGCACCATCCAATAGTTCGGAGTGCGCAACGCAAGACGCAGCTGCATCCTGAACGCGGCCGCTGCGGCGTTCACAACTCCATGCCCCGGTCACCGATGAGCTTCATATACACGTCCTCGAGGGACGGCGATCCGGTGCGCACCGACGACACGCCGGCGTCGACAAGACGGCGCAGGACACGCCGACCGACCCCGTCGGCGTCCGGCTGGAACCGCACCCAACCGTCGGGGCGCCGCTCGACGCCGGCGACGAACAACTCGATCTCGGCAACGACCTCATCGAGAACGTGCTGGGCTTCGACCCATTCATAACGGGACATCCACAGGCCCAACGTCGCCGGGGATTCGGTGGCGAGGATCCGACCACGGTCGATGAGCGACACCCGGTCGCACAGCGCCTCGGCCTCGGCCAAGTTGTGGGTCGTCAGAAACACGGTCTTGCCGGCATCGCGCAGCTCGGCGACGAGGCGCCGAAACTCGAGCGACGCCATCGGATCCAGCCCGATGGTCGGCTCGTCCAGGAACAACACCGGTGGATCCGACACCAACCCGCGGGCAAGATGGAGGCGCTGCTTCATGCCTCGGGAGAAGGTCTCCACCCGTTCGCCGGCCCGGTCTGCGAGACCCACCCGGTCGAGCAGCCGACCGACGACGGCGGACGTCTCCGACGCCGACACGCCATACAGTGCAGCCCAGTAGATGAGGTTCTGACGTGCCGTCAGCCGGGTGTACAGCCCTCGGTCGCCACCGAACACGAGGCCGATCAGCGGCCGCACCCTGGCTGTCTCGGCGACGACGTCGAAGCCGAGCACCGACGCCGTTCCTTCCGTCGGGATCAGCACCGTGGCGAGGATCTTCACCAGCGTCGTCTTGCCGGCGCCGTTCGGACCGAGCAGCCCATGGATCGCACCTTCCTCGACGGTGAGGTCGATGCCATCGAGCGCCACGACCGGCTCGGAGGCGCGACCATGCACCTCGAAGATCCTTCGGAGCCCCTGGACTTCTACCGCCGGCATGCGGCGACTCTACTTCCCTCGAGGGTCCGGCCGCCGACGTGTCGACGTAGGCTCATCGTCGCCGCTCGGCCACCAGGCCACTCACCTGGTGGTTTTGGCGGCGGGACTCCCGGCGACAATCGCCTCGTCGTACGCGGCGTCAAGTCTCTTGGCGAGTTCGGCAACGCCGGTTGCGATCTCTCTTCCCGGCACCGGCTCGGTAATCGGGCGAATGAACGGGGCGGACCCTACCGTACCGTCAACCAGTTCGATCGAATCCACTGACCAGGAGTTCTCTACGCTTCTGGAGAATCTCGCAACGTAGTCTGCTGAATAGGCCGAGTACTCCGGCGCCCCATCATCATGCTCATGGGGCCACTGGTAGTAGATATACGTCGTCTCGACATAACGCACCTCGAGATTGCCGTTGTCGAGTCGGTTCGTCGCCTCGACGGTGATCTCCGTCTTGAAGTGTGAGTACTGCTCGCCGAGCTCGGCGAGCAGCGATCGCAGCTTTGGGAGTTGCTGTTCGGCCTGCGTCAGTCTCGCTTGGACTCCATCACCCAACACAAACGGCACATCGCCGTCTCTCAGCGCAACCACAAGCTGAGCGCGCCCTCCGGAGTGGAAACCGGAGACCAATAGCCCGTTCTGATAGGCAGCGATGCTCGTCAATGCAGCAGTGAGACGGTTCTCGTTCGGCACGGCGTGTGAGTCAGGTTCAGCGTTGCTCACCGCGACAACAGTCACGATTGCCAGAGCCGGCACAAGGGCGGCAACGAGAAGATTCCTGCGTCGCTTGGCCATCTACCCTCCCCAAACGGACAGTACTTGTCTGGCACCGGTTGCGCATGGCAGAGGTGCAACTGTGGCCGGATTTAGCAGCTGGGCCGGACGGTGATGACCCGCTCACCGGATCCGCACATCAACGTCCGGAAGGAAGCTCCAGTCTCCGTCGGAGGGGGAAGCACCACCGACGTGTCGAAGTAGGCGATCTCGGTGACCGCGACCTCCTCGCCGGACCGCACCCGAGCAAGATACCGACTCGGGTGATTCCGCAGCTCTCTGCTACCGACTTCCACCGATACCTCCATGACGCCACATTCCCATCATGGACTGTGGCTGCGCTCAAGGGTCGTCGAGAACCAGATGTTCGGACCTCGAGTCACCCATGCTGCACGAGCTGCCACCGTATGAAGCCGAGGGACTCGTACAGGGCGAGGGCCGGAGTGTTGTCATCCATCACACGTAACGCCACGGCGGTCTCGCCCGCCTCGCGCACGATCCTCAGGCACCATTCGATACCGAACCGGGCGAGTCCGCGCCGACGGTGGGCACGATCGGTGAACACCTCGATAATGAACGGACAGTCCGGCGTCTCGTCCCACGGAGCCCGGCGAACCGTCATCACGGCAGCAACGACCTGGCCCTCGCGGCCGATGACCGGGGACGCCTCGGCCCAGAACGGACCGTAGTCACCGTCCAACGACACGGCGACATCGGCGACCGCCTCATCCAACGTGAAACACGCCTCACCAGGATCGTACGCGGCGAAGTACAGGGAGCCGACGGCGTCCGTATCCGACATCGCCATCGGCCTGGCCTCGTACCCGCGCGCCAGAACGGCCGCCGAAGCTCCCGGCTCCTCAGTGGTGCCGATCAGCGTGATCAGATCAGCCACCGCGCGTTCTCCGTTCTTCGCCGTCTCACTCGACACAACCCACCGCCGCTGGGTCCTCACGGGCAGCACAGGCTACCGGCCCGCCATGAAACCCGTCCCAGGATTCCCGGGACGAGACCTGCCCCCGACGGAGTAGGTTCGATACAGGAGGTCGACCGATGGCGCCGTGGGCGAAGACCGAACGGGAGTTGCTGTCTCCGGTGGTCGAGACAATTCTCGCCGACCTGGAACCGTTGGTGGGAAAACAGATTCTCGTACTGTGCTCGGCGTCCGGCGAGGTGGCGTTCCGAATCGCCGATCGGGTCGGCGCAGGTGAGGTGCTAGGGCTCCAACTCTCCGAAGAGCTGCTGAGAGCGGCCCGGAGCGCCAAGACTGAAGGCATCCCGGTCAGGTTCGACAAGGCGTTGCCCGACCGGATTCCGTCTCCCGATGCGACGTTCGATGGTGTGGTGAGTGAGTTCATCGTGTATCCGACCTCGGAGGTGACCGATATCGGTCAGTCCGAGATGGCCAGGGTGCTCCGTCCCAGCGGTGTGATGACGCTCACCGATGTGATCGCTCCGGAGGATCCACCCGCCGACGTTCGTACGGCGTTCACCGATGCCGGCCTCAACTACCTGTGCGTCGCCACGCCGGATGACTTCGCGGGGTGGATGAAAGAGGTCGGCATGGTCGACGTCGAAGTCCGCGAACTGACCGACCTGGTGCGACCGGTGTGGGAACGGCGCCTCGCCACCGGGCCCGCTGCAGCAGCGCTCCTCCTGGGTTCCGGCCCCTGGAGTCTCGGGCGGGGGATCCGCTATATCCGGGTCCGGGGCATGAAGCCGACCTGCCTGAACAGCGACGGTCGCCAAACATGAAGGTTCTTTTCTTTCGTTTTCTATCGTTGTCGGTCGTTTTCTGTCACACCCGGGTGATATGTTGCCGGTATGGACAGTCGAACCACAGATGACCTGGAACAGACCTTGTTGGCGACCGAAGCAGTCATCGCTCGGGGTCGGGCGGTGCAGATCGCCGTGTTAGCCGAGCTGGATCGCCGTCAGGTATCTACCGCCGATGGGTGCCGCTCGATGGTCGAATGGACCGCAAGTCGTCTGGATGTGGCGCCGGAGACCGCATCGGCACTCATACGGACCTCCCGTGCGGTCCTGGACACGCCCGAGGTAGCCGAAGCGCTCACCGCAGGAGGAGTCACCTTCGACCGTGCCGTCGAGTTGTGCAGATACGCCGCGACCGGTGTCGACAACACCGTCCAGACCGGACGGCGGTTCGATATCGGCGGTCTGCGCCGTGAAGTCTCCAGAAGGCATCGTTTCTCGCGTGATCGGGAACACCAGAGTGTCTGTGACCGGTACCTCGCCATGCAACCCAACCTCGACCAGACCTCATGGCGCCTGTGGGGGCTCCTGCCCGGCGTCGACGGCCAGATCGTCGAACAAGCCCTCATCCGACGTGCCGACATGTTCCCTGCCCTGCCGGATGGAACGAGGCCGACCTTGGGGCAGCGACAGGCGGACGCCCTCACATCGATCGCCCAAGATTCCCTCACCGCAACGGCCGGTGAAGGAACCTGTACCCCCCTGGTCACCGTCTTCGTCGACGCCGACCCGGCAACCCAGACCCAAAACAAGACCGGCGTCATCCTCGATTCGGGCGTACGGATCGGACCCAACGCTCTCGACGGACTCCTGTGTGACAGCCAGATCGAAACGATTCTCACCACAGACGGAACCCCGTTGGCCGTCGGGAGACACACCAGGACGATCAACCCGGCGTTACGTAGAGCAATCCTGCATAGAGACGCCAGTGTGTGTACCGCAGACGCCTGCACTAGCCGCTACCGCCTCCAAGCACACCACATCACCCCATACTCCCAAGGCGGACCAACCGATCCGGAGAACCTCACGACGCTGTGTTGGTATCACCATCATGTCGTCATCCACGGGATGGGCTATCAGATCGACCCCGACACGCCACCTCAACGACGACGATTCCTCAAACCCGGCGGCAACGACCCGCCATAACAACCGTCCAAACCACGGCACACCACCAAGACGACAAGACGCGATTGCCGACCAGTGCCCACGCGCAGATCGGCGGTGGGGCGCGCCCTTCGCGAACCTTCCGTCGCCACCTGTGCATGCAGCACGCCCGAAAAGCCGGATGGATACGCCAGGCAATCGGCGAGGTTCCCGGCGTAGGCAAACCCTCACCCTCGAATTTCACACCCATACCGCCGATTACCATGCTCGCCTGTGGCTCCAGCGATCGTCATCGACAACCTCACCAAGCGGTATGGCCGGCACACCGCAGTCGATCACCTCACCCTGTCCGTTGAGCAAGGCGAGTCCTACGCCCTGTTGGGGCCGAACGGAGCCGGCAAGACGACCACCGTCGAGATCCTCGAAGGCCTCCGCGACCCGAGTGCAGGAAACGTCGCCGTGCTCGGCATCGATCCGTCGAAGCATCCTCGAGAACTCCACAAACGCGTCGGCGTCATGCTGCAGGAAGGCGGCATCTCTCCCGCCACCCGGCCACTCGAAGCACTGCGCTTGTTCGCAGCGTTCCACGATCACCCCCGAGATCTGGACGATCTCGTCGAGCTGACCGGGCTGACGGGTCGCCTCAAGACCCCGTACCGCCAGCTTTCTGGCGGCGAGAAGCAGCGCTTGTCTCTCGCGTTGGCCCTCGTTGGCAACCCACAGGTGCTCTTCCTGGATGAGCCCACGTCCGGTATGGATCCGATGGCGCGCAGAACCACCTGGGCGATCATCGAGACGCTCCACGACGAAGGTGTGACCACCCTGCTGACAACGCACTACATGGACGAAGCCGAACGGCTGTCGGATCGGATCGGGATCATCAGCAATGGGCGTCTGATCGCCGAGGGATCCCCTTCGCAACTCATTCAGAAAAGCGGTGGCGTGACGCTGCTTGCCGAGCCCGGCCTCGACACCGAGAGCTTCCCGATTGCCACAAGGGAACAGGCACCCGGACAGTACGTCCTTGATGTGGACCCCGTCACCCCGCAAGCCCTGGCAACGCTGACGACATGGCTTGCCGAGCGGGGCGTCTTGCTGCGCGAACTCCGTGTCGGAGCCACCGGCCTGGAAGATGTGTTCCTCGAACTCACGGCAGAGGACTAGCCGATGCTGCGTGCGATCAGAGCTCAGACCAGATTCGAACTCACCAACGCCGCCCGGCGTGGCGAAGCGATCCTCCTGCTCGTTCTCGTCCCGCTGACGATCCTGCTCTTCTTCGGCTACACGGGCCTGTTCGGGCTCACCGTCGAGATGCTCATTCCCGGTCTGCTCGCTCTGGCGATTCTCTCGGCGTCGCTCACGAGCTTGGCCATCACGACCGGCTTCGAACGCAAGTATCACGTGCTGAAACGACTCGGTGCGACCCCCATGCCACGCACCGCTCTGATCGTCGCCAAGACGTCCTCGGTGTTCATCATCGAGATCATCCAGGTGGCGATCCTCCTCGGAGTGGCAACCACCGTGTTCCACTGGAGCGCCGATCCGAACATCGGCCTGTTCATCACGGCGATGGTGCTCGGATCTGTGGCGATGTCGGGGATCGGTCTCTTCATCGCAGGGACCTTTCGGGCCGAAGCGACGCTCGCCGTCGCCAATGGTCTCTACCTGACGCTGCTGGTGCTCGGCGACATCATCTTCCCGATCTGGGTGCTCCCTCCGGCCATGATCGTGATTGCCAAGATCCTGCCCGCGGCGCCGCTCACCGCGCTGTTCCGTGCCGCACTCAACGAGGCCCAGTTCCTCCCCACAGACCTCGCCGCGATGGTCTTCTGGGCCATCCTCGGCCCGGCACTGGCAGGCTGGTTCTTCACATGGGAAGAGAAGTGAACTGTCAGCCCAGAATGGCATCGATCCCCACAGCTCCGACGCCAGAGTGAGAGAGCCGATCGAGGAGACGGACAACGCCGTCGGCGGTTCAGGCGCCCCCGGCAGCCAAGCGGCGACGAAGATCTGGGCGCACGGATGAGAGCAAACGCGGCGTAGCGGCGCTCGATCACGAAACGATCTGGCCACACGTAGCCCCTCGACAGACAATCTTCTTGCCGTGCCGGCCAGGAACGTTGCCGGTCGAGACGCCAGTGCCTTGGCCGGTGACATTCGGGGTGTCGATGCCGAGGCAGGGGCATCGCTCACAAGGCCGCACAACGAAGGCGCACCTTCAGGTGCGTCGAGGCGGAGAACGCAGCGAGCGGCGTTCCTGGCCGGCAGAACACCACAAAGGTTGCCGGTCGAGGCACTAGCCTCGGCTCATGCGCAAATTCCTCAAGATCCTCCTCATTCTCGTTCTCGCTCTCGTAATCCTGATCGCCGCCGGCGGGTTCGTCACCGTGCGCGCCTCGTTCCCCACCACGGATGGGGAACTGGCTCTCAGCGGTCTCCAGAACCCCGTCGACATCTACCGCGATGGGAACGGCATACCCCATATCTATGCGACGAACAGCCACGACCTGTTTTTCGCACAGGGATACGTCCAGGCGCAAGATCGTTTCTGGCAGATGGACTTCCAGCGTCACGTCGGTCGCGGACGTCTCGCAGAGATCTTCGGCGAATCCCAGGTCGAAACCGACCAGTTTCTCCGTACGCTCGGATGGGAACGGATCGCCGAGCAGGAATGGGCGACTGCCTCGCCGGACGGCGCACTCGCCCTTGCATCGTTCGCGGACGGCGTCAACGCGTACCTCGCCGATCACCAGGGAGCATCCCTGAGCCTCGAGTACGCGGTCCTGAAGCTGAACAATCGCTCCTACGTCCCCTCTCCGTGGAGCCCGATCGACAGCCTCGTCTGGGCCAAGGTGATGGCATGGGACCTGCGCTCCAACATGGATCTGGAGATCTTTCGCGCAAAGGTGTCCAAGTTGATCGGTGATCGCGTCGACGACCTGTACCCCCCGTACCCAGAGGATCGGCCTGTTATCGTCCCCGACTTCGGAGCGGCAACGACGAGCGCCGCCGCTCCGGCACTGCCCGACGAGGCAGACGGCCTCCTCGCCCGCACCGCAGACACGATCGAACTCATCAATCAGCTCACGGGGCCGGTCGGCTCGGACATCGGCTCGAACAACTGGGTGATCTCCGGATCCCTGACCTCCACCGGCGAGCCCATCCTGGCGAACGACCCGCACCTCGGCATCCAGATGCCCGCCATCTGGTACGAGACGGGCCTTCACTGCACGACCGTATCCGATGCCTGCCCCTATGAGGTCGCCGGCTTCTCCCTCCTGGGTGCCCCAGGAATCGTCATCGGCCACAACGCCAACATCGCTTGGGGTGTGACCAATCTCGCCGCAGACGTGCAAGACCTGTACATCGAAAAGATCAACCCGGACAACCAGAATCAGTACGAGGTCAACGGCGAATGGGTGGATGCGGACAGCCACATCGAGACCATCAACGTCGCCGGCGGCGAACCCGTACAGATGAAGGTCCGAGTGACCCGCCACGGTCCGATCATCTCCGATGTCTACGGACGCCTCGAAGACTTCGACGAGAAGACTGACATCCCGCTCCCCGAGCCATACGCGATCGCTCTTCGCTGGACGGCACTCGAACCGTCTCGGACACTCGAAGCCATCGTGGCAATCGACCGCGCCGCCAACTGGAACGAGTTTCAGGACGGCATCAGCATGTGGGACGTCCCGTCGCAGAACTTCGTCTACGCGGACATCGACGGCCACATCGGATATCACGCTCCCGGAAGGATCCCGATTCGAGCCAACGGTGACGGACGCAGTCCCGTCCCCGGATGGACGGATACGTACGAGTGGACGGGATTCATCCCCTTCGACGAGCTTCCTTCGAGCTTCGACCCGCCCGAAGGCTTCATCGTCACCGCGAACAACGCCGTGACCCGCCCTGGAGTCGGCCCTTTCCTGGCCCGCGAATGGGCGTATGGGTCACGGGCACAGCGAATCGTCGACATGATCCAGGACGCGGGAACGTCCATCAGCCCTGATGACGTGCGCGCCATGCAGTTCGATGCCGCCAGTATCCACGCCGACGTGCTCATACCCCGCCTGGTCGGACTCGCTTCCGCTTCCTCGGAGGTTCGACAAGCCCAGGCAATCCTCGAGTCCTGGGCGGATGAGAACGGGGAGTACCGCTTCGATGTCGACAGTCAGGGAGCCGCACTCTTCGGAGCCGTATGGAAGAACCTGCTGATCTTGATCTACAACGACGACCTGCCGGAAGGCTTCCGCCCGTCGGGCAGGGACTCCTCGCTCGAGGCGATCCGGCAGATCCTCGACGATCCGACGAACGTCTGGTGGGACGACCAGACCACCTCGGCGGTAGAGACACGGGACGACATCCTGGAAGGGGCACTCCTGGCCTCCTGGAACGAGTTGAACGACACGCTCGGAGAGCCCGCTTCGTGGCGCTGGGGCGACCTACACACGGCGACGTTCGTAAACCAGACGTTCGGCAAGTCCGGGATCGCGCCAATCGAAATGCTGTTCAACCGAGGACCGTTCAAGGTACCCGGCGGCACCGACATGGTGAATGCAACGAGCTGGCTCGTCGAGGAGGGGTACGAAGTCGTCGCAATCCCCTCGATGCGCATGGTGATCGACTTCTCCGATCTCAACGCATCGACGGCACTCCACACGACCGGTCAGTCGGGTCACGCGTATCACCCCCACTACGACGACATGATCCAACGGTGGGCCACGGGTGAGACGGCTCCGCTCTACTGGGACCGCGACAGCATCGTGGCGGCGTCGGAAGGGCACCTGAAGCTGGTGCCGGGAGCGACCGACTGACGACGAGACACGAATCCCGAGCGCCGATACCCGACACCTGGGCCCGGCGCTCGGGTACGTTGGCCAAAAGGGGCCGGAGTGCGTCGGTCGGGCAAGCGGATGCAAGCTCTATGATGCACCCCGAGAGAAAGGCGTTCTCCATGAAGAAGCTGCTGTTCCTCCTCGTTCTGATCGGCGTCGGCGTTTGGCTGGCCAAACAGGCCGGAATCGTGACGTGCACCAAGGAGACATCGTGAACGACCCATATCAGCTGTCTGACGTCCACGACGACTTCCGGGCGATGGTCCGGCAGTTCTCCGAGGACAAGATCGCTCCTCGCGCCGAGGAGATCGACGCAACGGACGAGTACCCGGCCGACCTCCACGAGGAGATGGTCAAGGCCGACCTTCTGTCCGTGATGTTTCCGGAGGATGCCGGCGGCGCCGGAGCCGACTCGATCACGCAGGCAATCCTCGTCGAAGAGATGTCCCGGGTCAGTGCATCCGCCGTGATGATCCCGCTGCTCAACAAGCTGGGCATGATCCCGGTCCTGCTCAGAGGCACCTCCGACCAGAAGCTCGCATGGATCCCGAAGATCATCGTCGGCGAAGAACAGGCCGCATACGGGCTCACCGAACCCGAGGCGGGTTCGGATGTCGCAGCGATGCGGACGAAGGCCGTCCGCGATGGCGACGAGTGGGTGATCAACGGCGGCAAGCGCTTCATCTCCAACGCCGGGGTCGCCACCGTCTATACGATCTTCGCCAAGACCAACCCCGATGCCGGCCATCGCGGCATATCGTGTTTCATCGTCCCCGCCGACACGCCCGGGTTCGAAGTCACGAGGTATGAGCACAAGATGGGGTTGCACGGCTCCCCGACCGGGGAACTGACCCTCGACGATGTACGTATCCCTGGAGAGAACCTGGTTGGCGAAGAGGGCGAGGGATTCAAGATCGCCATGATGACGCTGGACCGTTCACGTCCGGGCATCGCCGCCCAGGCGCTCGGCATCGCCCAAGGCGCGTTCGAGCTTGCCCGCGACTACGCCAAGGAGCGCAAGCAGTTCGGCCGTCGCATCATCGACAACCAGGCGATCGGATTCATGCTCGCCGACATGGACATGAAGACGAGAGCGGCGCGGCATCTCGTGTATGAGGCGCATGCGATGATCGACCGCAAGGATGCACAACTCACCTACGTGGCCGCAGCCGCGAAGGCGTTCGCATCGGACACCGCGATGTACGTCACCACCGATGCGGTGCAGATACTTGGTGGCTACGGGTACGTGAGGGACTACCCGGCCGAGCGCATGATGCGCGACGCCAAGATCACCCAGATCTACGAAGGCACCAACCAGATCCAGCGGGTCGTAATGGCCAAGCTTCTCGGTCGTTGACGCAGTCTCGTCTCTGCCGGCCACAAATAGTGCTGCCGGCAGAGACGAGACTGGGAATCTCTGTGGGGCCGGCGAGAAGACCTACGATCGCCGAGCCGCGGCGAACTTCCCGACCGCTTCGGCGATCTGATCGGGATGGGTCATCGGCAGCTCGTGGCGTGCGCCGGGCACCTCCACCACCGTCGAATCCCGCAAGAGTGCCGCCATTTCTCGCTGCCATGCCGGCAGTACCAGCTGGTCCGACAGCGGGATAATTACCAACGCGGGAACGTTCAGCCGTCCCAGCCACCGCCGACTGTCGAAACGCAACAGCGCGAACATCGATCGGTACTGCACCTCCGGATCACGGTTCATGCGGGTCTCCCACAGCCAGCGCTCGCTGCTCTGGTCGGCCGCACCGACCCACAGCAGGTACCGGTACCAGACCCACGACACCTCGACCCTGCTGACCCGCTCGAGTGCCCGGCCGATCACCCCTATGACCGTGCGTCCCCAGCGCCACGCCGGCGGGTGATGGGCGAGCGTAGCGATGAGTACCAACCGCTCGACGAGGTGCGGATGCCGGTGGGCGAGTTCCTGGGCGACGGCGCCGCCCATCGAATAGCCGGCCACCGTTGCCTGGCCGATGCCGAGAGCGCCCAGAGCACCTGCCACCTGGTCCGCCATATCGGCGATCTCGAACGCGTCACGTCCCCTGTCGGTCTTGCCGGCACCGTGCAGATCGATGGACACGATCCGAAACCGCTCGGCGAGCAACGGAATGAGCCGGTACCACGCCAGCATCGAATCGAGTCCGAGGCCGTGCAACAACACCAGCGCCGGAGCATCGCCCGGTCCGGTCTCCCGAACGAACACCTCCCGATCACCCACGAACACCGTCCGGCCCGGCAGGGGCAACGGGTGTCGCTGTGTCCCGGTGTAGCGCGGGGGCGTGTCGGGACCGAGTAGACGCCAGGCCAGCCATCCAAGACCAAGGTTTCTCAACAGCTTCACGTCACCCTTCCAGTCGATCGGTCGCGAATACGAACTCCTCCACTGGAACGCCGCCGATTAGATGCTCGGTGACGATGCGCTCCATCACCTCGACCGTGACGGACCGATACCAGGTTCCCTCCGGGTAGACGACGGCGATCGGCCCCTGCTCACAGATGCGAAAGCAGTCAACCTTCGAGCGCAATACCGTGCCGGGGCCCCGAGGAGTATCGGGTTCGACACTGAGGTCACCACGCCACGAAGCGGGAGCGCCGGCAAGGTCGAGTTCCTTGAGTCGTTTCTTCAGAGAGCGCCATACGTCGGCGCTCTCTTTGAAGGTCGAGCAGCGAGGCATGGCCTGCTGCGCACAGAGAAAGATGTGCCGCTGCAATCCTCCGATCGAGAGCGCCCCTGCGATCTTGTCGAGTCTCGTCACGACGAAACCTTTCCGAGCTTCCTACCGGTCTCACCGATGGTGAGCATCGCACCGGCGGCCACCAGCAGTATCGCGCCACTGACCGCGAAACCAACGGAGAACGCTCCGGTGTCGGCGATCGCCCCCACCAAGAGGGGGCCGACGACAAACCCCAGGTCGCCCGCCATTCTGTACAAGCCGACTGCGGATCCCTCGAGCCCTTCGGGAGCGAGGTCGCCGACCATCGTCGGCGGCGGAATCGAAGCGATCCCCGAGGCGATCCCGAAAAACGCCGAAACGATCATCAAAGAGACAAACGTGCCGAACAGCCCGTAGGCCGCCGTCGCGAGCGCCGACAGGACCAACCCCAGAATCGCAACGGGCTTCCTCCCGATCCTGTCGACCATCCGCCCTGCGAAGTTGACGACGAACAGGTTGGTGATGGCCGACACACTGAGAATCATGCCGATCGAGGTCCAGGCCAACGACCTTGTTGCCGTAGAGAGGGAACAGGGTGATCCGTGCTCCGGACCGCATGATGAACAGCGAGAACGCAACCAACGCCAGGACACGAATCTCACGCTTGCGCAGAAGACTGCCTGCGGCACGAAACACCTCCCCGATCGTCCTCCCAGAAGAGGGGATATCGGTGATGAAGATCCTGGAGATGGCGGCAACCAGCACTCCGAACGCCGCGTACGCCCAGAACGGCGTCCTGAAGTCGCCGAGTTCGGCGAGGTAGCCGCCGGCGAACGGACCGATGGCAAAGCCCACCAGCATTCCGGTCTGGTAGAGCGCCGTTGCGCGACCGAGCCGGGACCGCTCGGTGATCTGCACGAGGAACTGGAACGCCGATGTGGCGAACAGCGCCGATCCAACGCCTTCGATGAATCGGGACAGGAGCAGCACCCAATACGTGGGTGCCAGCGCTGCAGTGACACCGGCGACCGCGATGAGCAACGCACCACTCATCGTGACGCGACGGGCGCCGAACCGATCGCCGGCCACACCACCGATCATGTCGAACGACAGCCTTGCCACGGCGAATCCGGTGATGAGGGCCCCGGCCGCCGTGTAGCTGACACCGAACTCGAGGGCGTAAAGGGGCAGGATCGGCGCGACGAGACTCGCACCCGTCATCACCAGCCCTACTGCAATCGCCAGCACCCATTCCTGATGACCCTGCAGCGATTCTCGGTTCAAGACCCGGTCACCACGATCGATGCGCAGTCGTCCTCGATGATCTCCCCGACCACGGCCGCGACCGGCGTGCGCTCCTCGACAAGAGCGTCGAGCATCGCGTCGAGATGCTCGGGCGGAACTGCCACGAGCAGCCCGCCGCTCGTTTGGGCGTCGGCGAGAATCCGGATACTCGTGTCGTCGACCCCTTCGGCCACCACCGTCGGACGAACGGCACGCAGATTCCTGGCACTCCCGGCGGAGAACAAGCCCGCCTCGGCCAACGGCCAAAGTCCGTCCATCAATGGAACGTCGGCGACGCGGATCCTTGCCCCCACCTTCGATGCCATGAGCATCTCGGAAAGGTGTCCCAGTAGTCCGAAGCCGGTCACATCGGTGCCTGCATGGACGCCAACACGGTTCATCGCCTTCGCCGCGCCGTCGTTGAGCGTCACCATCGTGGCAACGGCCCGGGATACGACATCCTCCGGAGCACGGCCAGCCTTGAGCGCGGTAGCGATCACACCGGTGCCCAACGGCTTGGTCAGCAGGAGCGCATCGCCGGGCTGCGCCCCTCGATTCATCACGAGGTTCTTCTCTTCGACGGTACCACTCACCGCGAACCCATACTTGGGCTCGGGATCATCGACCGAATGCCCCCCAATGAGGACGCACCCCGCCTGCTGCAGAATCTCGGCCCCGCCGGCGATCACCTCGTCGAGGACGTCGAAGGACAGCCCCTTCCGAGGCCAGCCGATGATCTGCATGGCGGTGAGCGGAGTCCCGCCCATGGCGTAGATGTCGGACAGCGCGTTGGACGCGGCGATGCGCCCCCAGTCGAAGGCGTCGTCGACGACGGGCGTGAAATAGTCGACGGTCTGCAGCAACAGCGTGCCGTCGGACATGCGAAACACGCCGGCGTCATCGGCCAGATGCAACCCGACGACCAGGTCCGGATGGAAGGTCACCGGGTGGTTGTGCAATCGGCGCAGGACCTGCGCCAGCTCGTCAGGACCGAGCTTGCATGCTCAGCCGCTGCCGTGCGAGAAGGCAGTCAGTTTCTCCGTCACGTGTCACCTCCCTAGGCCGTCAGTCTGGCAGACAGCCGGCAGCCGTCAGCCGGTCGTCAGTCAACAGTCGGTCGTCAGTCAACAGCCGGTCGACAGTTACGAACTACGGGTGGTCGCGTGTCTTACCGATGACTGATGACCGATGACTGACAACTGAAAACTCGTCGCCGGCATTCATCGTCCCGGCTGCATCGGAGCCTCGATCTCGGCAACCCCCTGGCGCTGAACCAGCAGGACCGCGCCGAGCACGGCGGCCCCACCAACGATCTGCACCAACGTCAAGGCCTGACTCAGGAGAATCCACGCCGTCACGGCGGCGATGACCGGCTCAACCGTCGCAACCAGGCCCACCACGGCTGCGGCAGCTCTTCGGAGCGCCGCCATCTCCAGCAGAAACGGGACCATGGTGCCTCCAAGGCCAACCCAGACGAGCTCGGAGATATCCTTTGCCTCCAGGCCCCGAGGGAACGTCCACAGCGGCTGGACCACAAGCCAGAACACGGCCGCGACGACAAATCCGTAGGTGAGCGTCGTGACCGCACCGATGCGGTGCCCAAGCCATTCCCCCATCAGCAGGTACGTCGCGAACGTGAGCGCGGATGCAAGTCCGGCTCCAAGCGCCCACCCGTTCACCGAGATGGCCTCCCAGGCACGTGTCACCATCACCAGGCCACCGACGGCTCCAACGGCCGCGACCCAGACACCGAAAGCAACGTGGTGACGCTTCGCGAAGCGCATCCAGATGAGCACGACGATCGGAGCCAAGAACTGCACGGTCACGCCCGGGCCGACGCCCAGACCGTCGATGGCCCAGTAGTACGTGACATGCACCGCTGCGAGAGTGAGCCCGAACAGGATCAGCCACCATCCGTTGCCGTCGGTCCGGAGCCGTCCTCGTAAGCCCGCATACGGAACGAGGAACAGTGCCGCCACAAGAGCCCGCACCTCCGCGACACGAGGAGGCGGCACCTTGTCGAACACATCTGCCGCAACGGTGCCGCTCACACCCCACAGCAGGGCGGCGGAGAGCGCAAACCAAAGCGCAGAGCGCCTCATCGGTACCGTTTGCATCTCGCTATGCTGCCCGGCCATGACGGGCGAAACAATCTGGCTCACGCCGGCGGCTCACCGCAAGCTCCTCGACGAACTGCACCACCTCGAAGGTGAAGGCCGCCTCGACGCTTCGGAACGCATCGCGGAAGCGCGCTCTCACGGGGACATCAGAGAGAACGCAGACTATGACGCCGCCAAGAACGAGCAGGGGATGATGGAGGCCCGGATCCGAAAAATCCGCCAGATCCTCGACCACGCCGAGGTTCATGAAGTCGGAGCCACCGACAAGGTGGAGATCGGCTCGCTGGTCACCGTCGTCGACGAAGACGGCGACCAAACCGAGTACTTCATCGCAACGCCGGAGAACAAGATTCCCGGAGTATTCCTCGCCTCTCCCGGTGGCCCTCTCGGTACAGCGCTCCTGGGCGCTGCCGTCGGTGATGATATCTCCTATGAGGCGCCCGGCGGCGTCTTCACGGTCGTCGTCGCAGGAATCCGTCCGTTCGATGGCGACTGAGCGGCACCACCAGGTAGCCTGAGCGGCGGCCCGGAGGACCCATGGAGAAGAAGCGATTGCCGCGCCCACGCGAACTCGCGCAACGGCTCGCTACGCGCGCCCGAAAGAAGCCTGAGGAAGTTGAGGCCTATCTCGACTCGCACACCGACGAGTGGGCCGAACTCGCTCAAGCCGACCCTCACGACGCAGCGGACATCCTCGAGGAACTCGGCGACGAAGCAGCCGCCGATCTGATTCGCAATCTCCTTCCGCCCGAAGCTGCGGACATTCTCGAAGAGATGCAGGATGACCTGGCTGCCGACGTTCTCGAAGAGGTCACCGCGATCAGAGCAGCCTCGCTCATCGAGGCCATGCCACCGGCTGAAGCGGCAGACCTGATCGGTGCACTCGAGCCGGAACACAAGGAGCGCATCCTGTCGGCCGTCTCCGAGAAATCCTCCGAGGCGATCCGTCACCTCCTCTCCTATCCGCCCGACTCTGCCGGCGGTCTGATGACACTGCGCGTTGCGACGCTGCCCGTCGGGCTCACCGCAGGAGAAGCGATCGAACGCATCCGCCAACTGCATGAGGAAATCGAGGATCTCTCGTATGTATATGTGGTCGACGACCTCGGTCGCCTCGTCGGTGTCCTGTCATTTCGCGAACTCGTGTTCGCCCGGCCTGGTGACGGCCTCGACGAGGTGATGGTCCACAACCCTGTCAAAGTGACCCCACTGACAGACCGTGAGCAAGTGGCCGAGCTCACCCGGCGATACAACCTCTTCAGCGTCCCGGTCGTCGACTTCGACGACCGGCTCCTCGGGATAGTCACGGTCGACGAGGTCATCGACGCCGTCGAGCAGGAAGCCGGCGAGGACTTCGCGGTTGCGATGGGTGCCGGTGGAGAAGAGACTGTCTTCACGCCCGTCCGGCGTTCGATCCGCATGCGGATGCCCTGGTTGTTCTTCGATTTGGCCCTCTCGGGCACGGTGTCGCTGGTCGTCGCCACTTTCCAGACTCAGATCGCCGCTGCTCCACTGCTGGCCTCGTTGATGCCGCTCGTCGCCCGGATCGGCGGCGACAGCGGTGCGATGAGCCTCGCGGTCGTGATTCGCGGCCTCGCGACGCGCGATATCTCCCCCAACAGAACCGTCCGCGTCATCACCAGAGAACTCGCCCTCGGGTTCTCCAATGGGTTCCTGACTGCAACGCTCTCGGGGCTGATTGCCGCAGCCCTCCTGCAGGACCCGCACATCGGTCTCGTCATCTTTATCAGTGTCCTGGCCAACCTCATCGTCGCAGGCCTTGCGGGGTCGGCTCTCCCCCTCGTCCTTCGCAGACTCGGATTCGACCCTGCCCTGGGATCGAACCTCTTCGTGACGACGATCACCGACCTGACCGGCTTCGGAGGCTTTCTCTTGGTCGCCAGCCTGTTGCTGTAGGAGTCTGCTGAGTGATGCCGGTGCGTGGATCGGCGGCTGTGCGCGTCGCTCGCAAGGCCGCACAACGAAGGCGCACCCTCCGGGGTGCGTCAAGGCGGAGAACGCCGCGAGCGGCGATGCACAGTCGTCGAGATGCGTGCCATGCATTGCCCAGCGGGCTCGGAGGCTCGCTTCGGTCACGTATCTCGTACTTCGTATTTCGTACCGCGGCCGGCGGCGGTGCAAGACCGTAGGGCGGGCACGGCCGCTGGGAGTTCTATCCCACCACGAGGCGCAGCGGAGCGTAGTCGGAGCCGATGAGCGCCCGCTCGAGGGCATCGACGACGTTGGGATCGAAATCGGTACCTGTCTGGGCGTGCATCATCGCGATGGCCTCTTTCGGAGTGACAGCGGCCTTCTGATGACGAGACGAGATCATCGCCACGAACGCGTCGGCGGCGTGCAGCACACGACCGAGCAGCGGAATCGAAGCTCCTTCCACGCCGTTCGGGTATCCCGAGCCGTCCATCCGCTCGTGGTGTGTCAGCACGGCCTGAGTCACCTCGGGGTGCACCGAACCGGCGATCAATTCGACGCTGCTGTTCGGATGCCGCCGAATGACCTCCCACTCCGAAGGCTCGAGCGGACCGGGTTTCAGCAAGATGGAATCCGGGACGCCGATCATCCCGACGTCGTGAAGCATCGCCGCCAAGTGCACACGTCCAGTCCGGGCGACGCTCAGTTCGAGTTCGCCGCCGATTGAAGTGACGACTTCGGCGACCTTCATCGACTGATCGAAGATCTTGGGTGAGCGAAGACGGAGGACTCCGATCAGTGCGTCAACGACCGGTGCCATCACAGGGCGCGCGCGTGTCACTTCCGTCGTGAGCAGGCTGTGCCCTGCCACGCGCACACAATTCTTGCCTTCGTGTTTCGCCTGATAGAGAGCCATGTCCGCGGATTCGACCAGCTCCTCCTGATTGTCCGCATGGGCTGGAAACACGGAGATGCCGATGCTGAGCGTGACGAGGCCCGCCTCTGGAACGTCGAGATGCTCGACGGACGTGAGCAGTCGTTCGGCAACCTGCATTGCTCCCGGCTCGTCGGTCTCCGGCAAGGCGAACCCGAACTCCTCACCTCCGATTCGACAGGCAATGTCGACCTCACGGAGCTGACGGCCAAATGTCTCGCCGAGCAGGCGAAGAACCCGATCTCCGACCGCATGCCCGTACATGTCGTTGACCGCCTTGAAATCGTCGATATCGGCGATGATCACGGAGAGTGGGCGTTCGTAGCGTCGCGCCCGCTCGAGTTCCTCTCCGAGACGATCAAAGAAGAATCCATGGTTCTTGAGCCCGGTGAGTGGATCGGTGACCGAGAGTGTCTGCAGCCTGTGGACTGCCTTCTCGAGGCGCTCGTTGCGGGTTCGTTCGCTCTCGTACAGTTTCCGAACCTCTCGAAGCACCGGGGCGCTGGCCTCGGCAGAGAGAAGTCCGGATCCAGCAGAGACGGATCGAACGGCGGCGACGAGATCGGAGGTCTTCCCCTTGACGACGAAGGCGGAAGCACCCGAAAGGACCATCTTCCCGATTCCGTCGACATTCCCGAAGTCGCTCGCGGCAATGACTTCCAGCCGGGTCTCCAGGGACGATCGCAGCTTTCCGACGAGTTCCTGCGAACCCGGTAGGCCGGCATCCACGACCACCACGGTGGGCTGGGTCATGCGCGCCACTTGGAGTGCCTCTTCGGCACTCCCGGCATGACCAACGACCTCGATACCCGCTTCGGCGAGTATCCGAGATGAAGCAGTTCTGCTCACCAGGTCGCTGTCAACGAGCAGGACTCTCGGTTCCAGCACTACCTCCTAACGCCTTTATCGTCACTCTGTGCGCGAAAGTTGAGGGGCCCCTCCAAAACCCCCGCTGCCGTTACCGTTCGGGGTCGCGTGGAGATCTGAGGCAGATACATCCATGTTCCGGCGTGGCCGGTCTCGAAAGAGCGCCGGTTGCGCCGTTGAGAACCGGTGACAGTGGGGATGAGGGTGGACCGGATTCGACCGCGTGCGCGTCGATGGTCGATTAGGTGGCACAATGAAGTCGATGAGGTTTGCCAGGGCTTCTGTCGCTCTTACGATTGCCGTGTTGTTGGTGTCGTGTGTCCTCGTTGATCGGTCGTTCACGCTCGGGGACGGTGAGGGTTTCAGGATCCATCGGTCGTCTGGCCGTGGGAACTGCTCGTTCGCCTGCAAGCACAGCTGAGTGCCGTGTCTATCAAGACCGGCAAGGTCGTTTGGCAGGTGGACGTGCCGCACTCGTCGTCAGGTCGATTGCAGGCAAGTGATGGAATCGCGATGATCGAGACCGATACAGGGGCCGTTGTGCTTGACGCGCTCACCGGTGCCCCGTTGTGGCAGGCATTGCGACACGGGAACGACCGATGGATCCTGGCCGATAACTCCGTTGTGGTGGCAGATTGGGATTCCGGCCTGCTGATACGGTTCGACCCGGCGTCAGGAGAAGAAGTCTGGAAGTACAAGGCAGACGGGGAGTTGAGTGCCGATCCTGCCTTCGATGGTGAGCGGCTCTTCGTCAACGTCGGTGGCACCGTCCGGGCCATCGATGTGAACACGGGCGAAGAACTCTGGAACTACGTCACGGTCGGCGACTTCGGCAGTAACCCGGTCGTACTCGATGGATTACTCTTCCATCCGGCGTTCCAGGGTCGCGTCTCTCGACTCGACCCGGAGACTGGAGAGGCCCTCTGGGAGTGGGATGCCCGATCCGGGGTAACAGTCCGCGGGATCGATCTGTGGAAAGACGTGGTGGCGGTCCGTGCCGATCGCTTGAACATCCTCCTTGAAGGCAAGGAGCACCCCGCGCCCCAGGACGGAGATCGGCTGGTCGGTCTGAATGCAGAGACCGGAGCGCAGCTCTGGGCCGTACAACTGGTGAATCCTGCGGTTGGTGAAGATGCTCCGCACATGCCGGCCGAGACCATCTCTACTGGCGGCCCGCTGGTACTGCTGCATTGGCCGCAGACCGGGGTCGTTGAATCCATCTCGATAGCCACCGGGAAGGTCGCCTGGGACCTCGAAGTCGAACCCGATCAAGGCATGAGATTGGCAGCAACATCCAGTGAAGGACACGTTTTCATCACAACTCACGGCACTCGCTCAACCACTCTCTCTGCCGTGCTCGCTTCCGACGGCACAGTCCTCTGGGAGAGGACCCTCACCGTCGCCGATCGCTATTCGACAGTCGCGGACATTCCCGTGGTCCTCGGTGGCGCCTTGTACGTCGGTGAGAACAGGTCTGGTGGCGGGAACGAGGCAGATCCGGATCAGGGCGTCCTCCGCCGCGTCGACCCATCGACCGGAGAAACGCTCTGGACCATCGTCACCCGGGATCCCGTCTGGACTTCACCGGTCGGTTTTGGCGACACACTCCTTGTCCTTTCGACCGACCCGCCGCGCGGCTGCGCCTGAATTCGTCTTCGGCGGGTGGTTGTACGGGCTCAGGTGGAAAGCACCGTGCCACGTTCCGTGACACCCCACCTCGAGAGGCTCCACCCTCGCCATCCAAGCCGACGGCTCCGGCGATGTGACCACGGCAGGGACGGCACCTGCTCGTCCCGGACCGAATGCCCAAGATCGCCCAGACACAAGATGACTGCGCCGCCGGACCTTTCTCGGGTGCCGGGACCGGCGGGGGATGCAGGCAAGGTCGGGACAGATGACGGACGCGGAGGATCCGGCCAAGCATCCACCCACAGGCATCCTCGATGGTGGGTTTCTCTTCGCACGCAGACAACTCGCTCGCGCACATGCCAATCCGAGGCCGATGCAGATACACAGACACGATTCGATCCCCAACACGGACATCGCGGAACGGCGTCTTCCCCAACGACCTGATGGTCTCCGGAAAGTCAGGATCCGATCGTTACTGAGCCCGAGGATGCGTAGGGGCCGAGGAACTCGAGCTGATCACCGATGACCCGGGCAAACTGATGGGCATCGAGGACCTTCTGCTGATCCGCCGTCGGATCTTCGACGAGAACGAGATCGGCTGCCTCTCGAGAGTCGACCACATGGAGTTCGACCGGGGAGAATCGCTCGAGCGCGTCGTCGACGACGTTGCGGATGTCGATGTCGCTGTAGTTACCGGGATCCAGGAGAACCACGAGGGTGCCGCCTGCACTTCCCGCCACGACCGTGTAGCCGGGCAGGCTGCCTGACGTGGTGCTGGTCGCGTCGGACGATTGCGTCGTGGTCGTGGTGGAGCCGACGGTCGTAGCGGCCGTCGTCGGGGAGGCCGCCCTCGTCGTCGTCGTCAGCTCCGGTTCTGTCCCCTTGCTGCAAGCCGCAAGGATCATCGCAAGCGCGAGAAGGGGGATGAGGCGTCGCACTGGCTCACTCCTTCCTTCGGTTCGACCCCACGGTACCGCATGTCAGCCGTTTGTCAGCACAGTTTCCACGCGGTGTCGGTAGCGTCGTGCGAGAAGCTCGGTGACCGGACCCGGCTCGAATCGCCGTTCCCCCACTCGTACGATCGCCTTCACCTCTTTCACGGTCGAAAGCGCCATCACCTCGTCTGCATCGTCGAGACGATCCAGATCGAAGTGTCCCTGTCGAACTCCGATGCCGGCGCTCTCAGCCTCTTGAAGGGCCGTGCCACGGGTGATCGAGGCGAGGATCCCGAGATCCAGGGACGGCGTCTCCAGCACACCGTCGACCACCCAGGCAACAGAAAACGTCGGGCCTTCCAGAATCCGACCCGAACGTCCGTGAAGCAGGGCGTCGTCGAACCCTGCGAGCCTGGCGGCACGGTTCGCCGCCATGTTGGGCGCGTAGGAGAGCGTCTTCGCTCCCGTGAGCTCCGACGTCACCCCGTCGGAATGCCACGGTGCCGGGAGCGGCAGCACGCAAAGATGCTCGGGAAGCTCCGGGATGGGTTCCCAGAGGACGACAACGCGTGGGGCCGCGTTTGCGTCGGGATCGAAGCCTCCTCTCGTCGCGACGACCCGAACCGTGCAATCCCCTCCGTCGCGAGCGACCGCCCGGACCCATCTCTCCAATTCCTTGCGCGGCGGCAGATCCATGCTCAGCAGAGCCGCGCTAGCCGCCAGCCGGTCCAGGTGAGGACCGAGGGCATACGGCGATCCTTCGTAGGAGCGCAGGGCCTCGAAGCATCCGTCACCCCGCAGCAGGCCATGATCGAACACCGAGATCGCAGCGTCGGCTGCGTCGACCGCTCGTCCGTCGATGAGTACGCGCATGTCCACAAGGATAGGTACCGCGGCCTGTGATCAGGTCGGATCCTGGTGCCAGGTGAGAAACACCGGGTGCAACGTAGATCGACTCAGGTGCGTCGGTAACGGTTCGTGATCGGGAGCCTTCGATCCTTGCCGAACGCCTTTCGCGTAATCCGCACACCGGGCGCAGCCTGGCGGCGCTTGTACTCGTTCCGGTCGACCATGCGGGCGATCCGAACGACGACGTCGCGATCGAACCCGTCGCCTGCTATCTCATCAATCGACAGGTCCTGTTCGATGTAGCGCTCCAAGATCGGATCGAGGATCTCATATGGCGGCAGCGAGTCGGTGTCCTTCTGGTCGGGCCGCAGCTCGGCCGATGGTGCCTTCGTGATGATCGAACGCGGAATCACTTCTCGATCTCGATTGCGCCATTCGGCGAGGCGGTACACGAGCGTCTTGAAGACATCTTTGAGAACGGCGAACCCGCCCGCCATGTCGCCGTAGAGGGTGGCGTAGCCGACGGCCATCTCGGATTTGTTGCCGGTCGCCACGACCATCTCCCCGAACTTGTTCGAGATCCCCATCACGATGGCCCCGCGAATCCGAGCCTGCAGGTTCTCCTCGGCAACGCCGAACTCGGTTCCTTCGAAGACGGGACCGAGGGCGTCGAGGTATGCAGAGAAGATGTCGTCGATCGCGATCAGGTCGAGGCGGATGCCGAGGCGCTCCGCCAGGTCGCTTGCGTCGGCGACCGACCCTTCGGAACTGAACCGTGTGGGCATCGCAACCCCACGCACGTGTTCGGAACCAAGCGCGTCCGCAGCGATGGCCGCGACGAGTGCCGAGTCGATGCCACCTGACAACCCGAATACGACATCCTCAAACCCGTTCTTGTGTACGTAGTCCCGCAGCCCCGTCGTGAGCGCCGTGTAGATCTCCGCCTCTTCGGGTTCGATACGTGCAGGGCTCACCGGCAGCCGCTGCGGTGTTCGTGTGGGCAGCGCCCCACCGCGGACCTCCACGACGCGACCGTTGACGGTCTTCGGCGCCGGCAGGGGCACGTCGACGACAAACCTCTCTTCCTCGAACTCCACAGCGCGATAGAGCAGATCACCGTCGGCGGTAAAGATCATGCTGTCGCCTTCGAACACCAACTCGTCCTGGCCTCCGACCATGTTCACATACGCCACCGGGACGCCCGAACGGACCGCCTGCGCCGACAGCAGCGAGGAACGTTCTTCCGCCTTGTCCTTGTGGTAGGGCGATGCGTTGATGTTCAACAGGATCTGCGCGCCCGCCTCCGCCTGATGCGTGGGCGGTCCTTCCGGCACCCAGATGTCCTCACAGATCGACACCCCGACGGCGACGCCGGATACCGCCCAAACCAGGTCGGGTTCGAGCCCTCTCAGGAAGTAGCGGTCTTCGTCGAAGACCGCGTAGTTGGGCAGCAGCACCTTGTGATAGACACCCTTGACCTTCCCTTCGCACAGCACTGCCGCCGCGTTGGCCACGACGCGCACAACGGCATCGTCGAGGACGTCGGAGGGCGGATCGACGGGGTCGGCGAAACCGACGATCGTGACCGTCCGGCCTGCTTCATGCGCCAGAGAGCGGACGGTGCGCAGGTTCTCATCGACGAAGTCGGGTCGGAGCAGCAGATCCTCGGGCGGGTAGCCCGTAACAGCCAGTTCAGGGAGAAGCAGGATGTCTGCATCCTGACCTTCCGCCCACCGCATGGCGTCGACGATCCGGCTGCTGTTACCTTCGAGATCCCCCACGACGAGGTCGAGTTGAGCCCCTGCAACACGGAGGGTGTCGGTCATGGTCGCAAGCCTAGGAGATTCCCCACTCTCATCAATGCCGGCCGTACCTGGTCAGGCTGCCAGAGACGAGAACAGAACACTGACGGCGGGACCAAGGGCCGAATACCCGATACGGCCCGTGAAGCGAGCCGACGCTCTATCGTCGGGTTCATGATCACCAGACGCGCACTGGAGCGTCTTGCCGGCGTCGGCTGGACGGATGTCGAGACGCCGCTCCTGCCGTTGCGGCGCGCCTACGAACCGGATGCAGCACTCGAACGTCTCCTGAACTTCCTCGAGGCAAACGCCGACTTGGCCGAGCTCGCCGGCAGTGACCCCGAGCTCGGCACCGCTTTCGTCAGCGTCTTCGCTGCGAGCAGGGCGATCCCAACCATGCTGAGCGCTCACCCCGACTGGCTGATATCTTTTCGTGACGATCCAGCCGAATCGCCCGAAGCGCTCGACAAAGGTGCGTTGCGTCGGTTTGTGCAGGGTCGGTTGGTGCGGACTGCGGTGCGGGACCTGCTCGGTCTGGCGGACATGCCTACGGTCGGTCGCGAGCT
>JAACED010000018.1 GCA_011682695.1 Gammaproteobacteria bacterium | reverse complement strand
CACTCCCAGCATCGAGACGAAATCGTCGAAGAGATGCTGCGCATCGTTGGGGCCCGGGGCGGCTTCGGGGTGGTACTGCACCGAGAACGCGGCGATGTCCCGGCACGCTAGACCTTCGAGGGTTCCATCATTCAGGTTCTGGTGAGTCGCCACAATCGACCCGAAGGGGGACTGGACGACCGGCGGAAGGAGGTGAGGGCCGGGAAGACCTTCGCAGGTCGGTGGATCCTCGTCGGTGAGTGACCAGAGGTCGACGGCGAACCCATGGTTCTGGGCGGTGATCTCAACTCGTCCGTCGTCGAGAAGGCGCACCGGATGGTTACCCCCGTGGTGACCGAACGGCAGCTTGTACGTCGTCGCTCCGAGTGCAAGCCCGAGCACCTGGTGGCCGAGGCAGATGCCGAACACCGGGGTCTTGCCGAGGAGGCCGCGCACCGTTTCGGTCGTTGCGACAAGTGGCTCCGGATCGCCGGGACCATTGGAGAGGAACACCCCTGAGGGACGCAACGCGAGCACATCCGCGGCCGGCGTCGTGGCGGGCACGACGTGAACTTCGAGTCCCCGGCCCGCCAGCGACGTGAGGATGTCCCTCTTGATGCCGAGGTCGATCGCGACCACCCGGCCGATCGGATCGCCGGCGGGGTCGATCCGGTACGGCTCGGCGGTCGTGACATCGTTGCAGAGGTTCCGGTGAGCCATCGACGGCGCTTCTCGCGCCGCCTGCACGAGGTCGCCGATCGAAACGTCGGTGCCGATCGCCGCCGGCATGGCGCCGCGGTCCCGGACGTGTCGGGCCAGCCGCCTCGTGTCGACATCGGTGAGGGAGACGACCCCCCGGCTCCGGAGCCACTCACGAAACGAGCCGGTCGACCTCCAATTCGAGTCTCTGCGAGCCATCGACCGCGTCACCAGCCCTGTGCAGTAGGGGCGGGGTGCCTGGTCGTCCTCCGGGCTGACACCGTAGTTGCCGATGTGAGGTGACGTCATCGCGACGATCTGACCGGCGTATGACGGATCGGTTGTGATCTCCTGATACCCGGTCATCGCGGTGTTGAACACGATCTCACCGGTGGCGATCCCGTCGGCGCCCACGGCGATGCCAGAAAAAACTGTGCCGTCGGCGAGCACAAGTGCGCCGGCGGTCATCGGAGAATCTCGAACATGGTGCCCATCCTTTCCGGCCTCACTGGACCGGACTTAAAGACTGGTTGCGTCGAGTATAGGGATCGCGATCATCGATTCCACACCACGGTGCCGTCGGGCACCGGCAGGGGCCCCGGGGCTGCGAACTGATCCCCAGTGACTCTCGCCTCGCCGCCGGTTGCCGTTCGGATCCTGGTGTCCCCCCTTGCGGATCGGGTCGGTGGGAATGCCCATACGCTCACCCGAGGTCGACCGGACACCGTCCGGGGGAGCTGCCAGACTGGCGCCCGTGACCACACGATCCGACTGCATGGCACTCGACGCCGCCGACCCGCTGGCCTGCATCCGCGATCGCTTCACCTTGCCGGAGGGAGTGATCTACCTCGACGGCAACTCGCTCGGCGCTCTGGCGAGGCACGTCCCGGAACGGATCCGGCAGGTCGTCGAAGACCAGTGGGGAAGCGACCTGATCCGTTCGTGGAACGCACACCATTGGATCGACCTGCCCTATGAGGTCGGTGATCGGATTGGACGCCTCATCGGTGCGGAGCCGGGCAGCGTGGTCGCCGTCGACTCGACATCGATCAACGTGTACAAGGCGGTCGCCGCGGCGAGACGCCTGCGTGCCGATCGTCGGGTGATCCTCACCGACGACACGAACTTCCCCACCGACGTCTACGTGATGGGCAGCCTCGCCGAGCAGACCGACGCCGAAGTGACGATCGTCGCTTCCGACGAGGTGATCGACACCATCGACGACACGGTCGCCGTCGTGGCACTCACCCAGGTCGACTACCGGACCGGTCGCCGTTACGACATGGCGCAAGTGACGGCTGCGGCCCATAGGGCCGGAGCGATGGCCGTGTGGGATCTCGCCCATTCGGCCGGAGCGTTCCCCGTCGATGTGGCCGGCGACGGCGCCGACTTGGCCGTCGGCTGCGGGTACAAGTACCTCAACGGAGGGCCCGGCGCACCTGCGTTCATCTATGTTGCGCCACGCAACCAGGCAGCGTTCCGCAATCCGATCAGCGGCTGGTTCGGTCACGCCGCACCGTTCGAGTTCTCCCTCGAGTTCACGCCGGCGGACGGGATCGCCCGGGCACGAGTCGGCACGCCGCACGTGCTCTCGCTCGTCGGACTCGATGCCGCCCTCGACGTTTTCGACGACGTGGATCTCGGGGACGTCCGTCACAAGTCGCTGGCATTGACAGGCCTGTTCATGGACCTGGTCGGCGAGCGATTGGAGGGGTTCGAGATCGTCACCCCACGGGAGGCGGTGCGGCGTGGAAGCCAGGTGAGCCTGCGTCACGAACACGCATTCCCGATCGTGCAGGCACTCATCGACCGGGGCGTGATCGGTGATTTCCGTGCTCCCGACATCGCCCGGTTCGGCATGGCGCCGCTCTATCTGCGCCACGTCGATATCTGGGAGGCCGTCGAGGTGCTGGCCGATGTCATGCGGTCCCGAGCGTGGCGGCACCCCAAGTATGCACGGCAGTCGGCTGTGACCTGAACCTCCCCCTTCTTTCCGGTTCTCGTGACGGTTGAGTCGGAGAGTTCCGCCGAAGCGTCACGAGAACCCAGAGGAGGGGTCAGTCGCTCTCTTCGATTCGGAGGCGGAGGAAGTCCTCGACTTCGAGCCTCGCCAAAACCAGGTGGAATAGCGTCGGCATGGCCCGCAGACCCTCGCCGGTGGGGAGGAACTGCGGGTCGCTCATCTCCATGATCCGACCGCGGGTCTCGAAATGGCAACCGCCTGCGGCGACGACGTTTTTCACCCAGTCGGTGTCCCGTCCGTAGGTGAGGGGGATGACGAATTCGCCGTGATGGGCGATGGCGGTGACCGGCGTCGTGTATTGGCGTCCTGATTTCCGGCCAACGTGGTGCACGACACCGAGGAGAGGCATCACCTTGGCGATTGGTCCGACCACCTTGTTCGTGACATGACGGTTGAACTTCGCGAGGGACTTCGGAAGTAGCACGATGCGAGCTTACTTATCGCGGAGTTTCTAAGGAGACGAGCGTGGCGGAACGTCCGTTGCTCCGGCGCAGAAACATGATGATCGACAGAAGGGCAAAGGTGACATCTTCACTGCCGGGAACCCCTCACACCCCGAACCCAAGAGGAGGTCGCCGAATGGCGAGAGGAAGGTCGGCATGGCGACCAAGCCGACCTTCCATTCGTCCTGCCGAGCGTCGACAGAGTTGCAGCAACGATCTTCGTTCAAGAATGTGAGGGGAACTGCCGATGGTCGATCGATGGCAACTCGAACCCTGAAGCTCCGCTACCCGGGCACGTGCAGCATCTGTCGGCAGTCACTCGAGAAAGACAGCGAGGCGCAGTGGGATTCGGCGACCCGCGAGGTCACATGTCTCGACTGCGTGGGCTGGACACTGCCCCCAGATCCGTTCGCGCTGCCGGTGTCGGAGCACGGGCCCGGCACCTCCGCGCAGGCGGAGCACGACCGGCGCCGGGAGAAGCGGGTAGCAAAGATCCACGCCGCGCATCCCAAACTGGTCGGCCTGCTCGTGGCCGTCGCCGGCGAGCCTCAATCCGAGGCGGCATGGGCCAAGGGGGCTTCAGGCGAGCGTCGAATCGGCACATTCCTCGACTCGATCGAAGGTGTGTGGACCCTGCACGATCGGAGGGTGAGGGGTTCGAAAGCAAACATCGATCACCTGGTCGTTGCGGCATCAGGCGTGTGGGTTGTTGACGCGAAGAACTACAAAGGAAAACTGGAGCGCCGCGGTGCCGCCAAGTTCACCGTCAACGGCCGAGATCGGACGAAGCTCGTCCCACCGGTCCTCAAGTACATGAGGCAGGTGCAAGAGATCGTCGGCGAGGATGTTCCGGTGCGGGGAGCACTGTGCTTCCTTGGCGTCGATGTTGGAATTCTCACTCGGCCGTTTGTGATCGAAAACGTCGAGGTGTTGTGGCCACGAGCCCTCAAACGGGCTCTCGGGCAGGAAGGTCCGATTGACCGTCCTCGCCGGTCCGAACTGGCAGGACTGCTCGACCGGTCCCTCGTGTTGGCGACTTGAACATTCCCGATCGGGATTCAAGCCGCCGAGACGGGCGGCTTTCGGCGTCTTGACGTCGGACCGGCACCGCTCTCACCCTGAACCCAGGGTTCGTACGTACCCTGGGGGTACCCCTGAGCCCAGGGTTCGGAGAGACCCCCTCCGTCGGTGCCGCTCCCTGGAAAACCGGTGGAGCGGGGATCCGTAGGGATGAGTCCGGTCTCGACTGCGACGTCACAGCCCTCGAGTGTTGAGTTCGAGGGCGAGCGAGCGAACGCTGCGGATGCGGTCGATTGTCTCCTCGTTACGCGTCGTCGCGGGTAGGACAATCCCCTTTCGCGTATTCCAGCGTCTCGCGACGGTATCGGAAGACTCTGCGGTGAGCATCGACGCCGCTTGCGCCGCGGCGCCCAGTGCCACCAGCTCCTGTGCCTCCGGTATCTGGACAGATCGGCCGCTCAGAGATCGTATGACGTTGCGCCATGTGGCCCCCTTGGCGCCGCCACCGATGACGACGAGCGGCGCATCGGCGCCGACCCCGGAGGATCGATCGTCGATCTCGTCGAGAGCGTCGAGCAACGAGAAAACGGCGCCCTGATAGGCGGCCAGCAGAATCTCCGACGGGTTGGTCGTATGACGAAGGCCGAAGATCGATCCCGCCGAGTTGGGCAGGTTCGGGGTCCGCTCTCCATCGAAGAACGGGAGGACGACGACGTCCGTGCGCGGTGCGACGGCTTCGCGATCAAGCTCCAGCCAGCCGGCGATCCGATCGATTACCAGGGTGCAGTTCAGCGTTGCGGCGAGAGGCAGGAAGCGTCCCGTGGCGTCGGCGAATCCGGCAACGGTGCCCGAAGGGTCCACCGTTCGAGACTCAGATGCGAGATAGACCGTTCCGGAAGTACCGAGACTGATGACCGGCACACCTGATTCCAGACCCAAGGCCGCTGCGGCCGCCGCGTTGTCACCAGCACCTGGACCGACAGGTATGCCGGCGCGCAGACCGAGGCGTTCGGCGGCAACACGTGTGACTTCACCGGCCCGGTCGTGCGGTCCGAGCACCGTTGGCAGCATGTCCGGGGTGAGTTGCAGGGCCGGCATGCTCAGGACTTCATGGGAGTACGTCTCGGTCTTGGTCGACCACCAAGCGGTTCCCGAAGCGTCGCTTCGGTCGGTCACACCACGTCCGGTCAGCCGTTCCGTCAGGAAGTCATGGGGGAGTCGGATGGCTCGCGTGGCCGCTGCGACGTTCGGCTCTACTCGTCGAAGCCACGCCCATTTCGTTGCGGTGAAGGAGGCAACCGGCACGACCCCGACCTGCTCGGCCCACCAACGGGCACCGCCGGCATGTTCGATGAGATCAGAGGCGTCAGGAGCAGACTGGGTGTCGTTCCAGAGTTTCGCAGCTCGCAGCGGGCTGCGGTTGCCGTCGAGGACGACCAACCCATGTTGTTGGCCTGCCACCGAGATCGCCGTTACCTCGGAAGCCAGACCCGTCTGGGCAAGCGCATTCTGGAGGGCGGCCCACCAGATCTCCGGATCGGTTTCTCGTGCCCCATCGGTCCCCGCAACGGTGTGCTCTGAGCGCCCGGCCGCTACAACGTGTCCTGTCTCGCTGTCGACGAGCAGCGCCTTCGTGGACTGGGTCGAGCAGTCGATTCCGGCGACCAATGGCATAATGGTGCTCCTTTCGGACGAATCGTAGACATGTGACGTTCGACCGGTCTTGCCCGTGCCGGGTCGACACGCAGAGTGAGCGGACAAGAGCGTAGGCTGGCAACCACCCGCATCGAGAAGGAAGAGTGGATGAGTAACTACACCCCCCGTCCCGAGCACAAGTTCACCTTTGGTCTGTGGACAGTAGGCAATACCGGCCGGGATCCGTTCGGTGAGGCAACCAGACCCCCACTCGATCCGGTCGACTCCGTTCACCGCCTGGCAGACCTGGGCGCGTACGGGGTAAGCCTCCACGACAACGATCTCGTTCCTTTCGGTGCCACGCCTGCGGAGCAAGAAGCGGCCGTCAAGCGATTCCGGAAGGCGCTTGACGAGACCGGCATGAAGGTCACGATGTCGACGACGAACCTCTTCGGCCATCCGGCCTTCAAAGACGGCGCCTTCACCTCCAACGATCGAGGCGTTCGACGGTTCGCGATCGCCAAGACGATGCGGGCCATCGACCTTGGCGCGGAACTCGGTGCCGGGATTCACGTGTTCTGGGGCGGCCGCGAAGGTTCGGAGTCGATGGCGGCCAAGCCTGCCGACACGGCACTCGACCGCTACCGGGAAGCCATGAACTTCTTTGCCGACTATGTGATCGACAACGGCTACCGGACTCGCTTTGCGATCGAACCGAAGCCCAATGAGCCGCGCGGCGACATGTTCTTGCCGACCGTCGGGCACGCGCTCGCCTTCATCGAGACGCTCGACCATCCCGAGATGGTCGGTGTCAACCCGGAAGTGGCTCACGAGACGATGGCCGGTTTGAGTTTCTACCACGCGGTCGCGCAGGCCATCTGGGCGGGCAAGCTGTTCCACATCGACCTCAACGCGCAGAAAATCGGCCGATTTGACCAGGACCTTCGCTTTGGCTCCGAGGGCATCAAGGACACGTTCTTCGTCGTCAAGCTGCTCGAAGAAACGAACTACGACGGCCCGAAGCACTTCGACGCACACGCGTATCGCGGCGAGGATAGTGACGGAGTCTGGGAGTTCGCTGCCGGCTGCATGAGGACCTACCTGATGCTCGCCGAGAAGGCCGGCCGCTTCACCGAAGACCCGGAGATTCAGGCTGCGCTCGCAGCCGCGAGCGTGCCGGAACTCGGTGAGGAGACGGTCGGTGGATACTCGCGAGCATCTGCCGACGCACTGCTCGCCGAGACGTTTGACCCTGATGCACTCGCTCGGCGCGGGTACCACAACGAGCGGCTCGACCAGCTCGTCATGGAACTCATCATGGGGATGCGCTGAGAGCAACCTGTCATAGAAGAGTGGCTCTGGTCATCCATGAGGCGTGGTTGTCTCACGTGGTGCGGTCGATGAGTCCGGAGAAAGTGCTGTCACCGGTCCCCTGAAGATGCCCTTTATCTGGGTCGGATGCGTGCTTCAACGGCGCGCATCGTCGCAGACGAGAAGGGCTTTTCCACAGGCGGGTGAGGCGCTGCCCGACACCACGTGAGCGCTCGGGGCTAGTATCGCTGGGTTGGAATCCGGTGACGTTTCTGCATGAACTGGACGGACCGGAACCAACCTTCGAAATAGACGGGTGTTATGACTCGTCAAAACAGGAAGGAAACAAAAAACATGGGACGATTCAGAGGGAAGCGATGGATACTCATCATCGCTGTTCTAGCGATGGTTGCTGCTGCGTGCAGTAGCGGCTCGAGTGGCACGACGACGGCGGCCACCACGGCCACCACGGCAGCGGCCGACACGGCCACCACGGCCGCCCCGGCCACCACGGCGGCCGCGGTCGAAGAAGGCAGCATTTGGGTGCTGCTCCCTGACAGCGCTTCGTCATCCCGTTGGGAGACGGACGATCGCCGCTTCTTTGAGGCAGCGTTCGACGCAGCAGGTGTCGAGTACAAGATCGTCAACGCAGAGGGCGACCCGGCCCAGCAGCAGCAACAGGCCGAGCAGGCCATCGCTGCCGGTGCCAAGGTGATCCTGCTGGTGAATCTCGACTCGGGATCCGGTGCGGCGATCATCGCTCAGGCTCGTGAGGCCGACGTGGCGATCATCGACTACGACCGTCTGACGATCGAAGGTCCCGGCGCGGATGTGTATGTCAGCTTCGACAATGTCAGGGTCGGCGCGACGATGGCGGAGATTCTCGAACCTGCCATTGATGCCCTCGGTCTCGACAAGCCGCGGGTGGTCATGCTCAACGGTGCACCGACGGATAACAACGCGACGTTGTTCCGTCAGGGCTACTACGAGACGGCCGTGAAGCCGCGTGTCGACGCAGGCGACTGGGAGCTCGTTGCTGATCAGGCAGTGCCGAACTGGGACAACCAGGAAGCACTGAATATCTTCGAGCAGATCCTCGTCGCGGCCAGTAACGGTGTCGACGCGGTCTTCGCCGCCAACGATGGTCTGGCCAACTCGGTCATCACGGCTCTCAAGTCCGCAGGGATCGGCCCGTTGCCGGTCAGCGGTCAGGATGCCACGGCCGCCGGTCTTCAGAACATCCTTTCCGGATGGCAGACGATGACGGTGTACAAGCCGATCAAGGCCGAGGCCGAAGCCGCTGCAGGCGCGGCACTTGCGCTGCTGAGAGGCGAACCACTGGACGGCGTCACAGGCGATTTCGCTCTGACGACGATCAACAACGGCACGAACGATCTTCCGTTCATGGCGTTGACGCCGATTGGCGTGACCAAGGACAACATCAAAGAGACGGTCATCGCAGACGGCTTCCGTACCTGGGACGAGATCTGCCTTGGTGAGTTCGAGCAGTTCTGCCCGGCAGACCGTTAATCGAATCGACGAGACATAGTGATGAGGCCTCGACGGTGCGCCTACTACGCTCCCCGTCGAGGTCTTGTCGCGAAAGGAGCTGCTCGAGATCATGGCTGAGACGCCCATCTTGGAGTGCAGAGGAGTCTCCAAGTCCTTCGGTGCCGTTCAGGCCCTGTACAAGGTGGACTTCGAGGTCCGTGCCGGCGAAGTTATGGCCCTCGTGGGCGATAACGGTGCCGGCAAATCCACGCTGATCAAAGGTATCGCAGGGATCTTCCCCTTCGACGAGGGCGAGGTCCGTTTCGAAGGCGAGAATGTCGACATCACGGGTCCCCGGGACGCGGCTGCGCTCGGAATCGAAGTCGTGTATCAGGATCTCGCCCTGGCCGACAACCTCGACGTCGTCGCCAACATGTTCCTGGGCAGAGAGCGGGTTCAGAACAGGCTCATACTCGACGAAGCCAACATGGAGCGCGCCGCACGGGAGACGCTCGACAGCCTCTCGGTCACCTCTCTCCGTACGGTCCGCCAGGCAGTTGTAGGGTTGTCTGGTGGCCAGCGGCAGGCGGTGGCGGTCGCCAAGGCGGTGATGTGGAACTCCAAGGCCGTGATCCTCGACGAGCCGACGGCTGCACTCGGGGTTGCCCAGACTCGGCAGGTCCTCGACCTGGTGCGCAGGCTCGCTGATCGTGGCCTCGGCGTTGTGCTGATCTCGCACAACCTTCATGACGTTTTCGAGGCAGCCGATCGGATCACCGTGCTTCGTCTCGGTCAGCAAGTCGGGGTTCACGAAAGATCCAAGGCGACGCAGGAAGATGTCGTCTTTGACATCACTGCGGGAACCGTGAGCCAAGTGCCCGGGATGGAGGTCTCATGAGTGCCGGCAACCCCACGCCGGCTGCCGCCGGGGGCGCTGCTGAGGCGGCTCCAAGAACCTTTGCACGATACATGGCGTCGTGGTGGTCCAGGGTGCGCAACGGCGAGTTGGGATCCCTGCCGATCATCCTGGGTCTTGGTGTGATCGTCGGCATCTTCGGGAGCCTCGACGGTACGTTCTTCGCTGCGCGGAACTTCACCAATCTTCTTCTTCAGATGGCCGGTATCGCGGTGATCGCCATTGGCGTGGTGTTCATTCTGCTCATCGCCGAGATCGACCTGGCGGTCTCCTATGTGAGTGCCGTCGGCGGTGTCGTGATGACGATGCTGCTCCGGCCCGACGATCCGGGCTGGCCATGGTGGCTCGCCATCGGTGTGGCGCTCACCGCCACGACGCTCATCGGCGCGATTCACGCACTGATCGTGACGAAAGCCGGCGTGCCGTCATTCGTCGTGACGCTGGCCGGGAACCTCGCCTGGTTCGGTGTCGTTCTCACGCTGACCACCACATATTCCACGGCGGGCACGATCCTGATCGAGGATCCGGTTGCGGTCGGGATCGCCGGTAGCTTCCTCAGCCATTTCTGGGGGTGGATCGTGGCGGCAGTCGCGATCGTCGGGTACCTGTACCTCGAGCTGTCCAAGGCGAGGGCGCGTCAGCGTCGCGGTCTTTCTCGGAAGCCGCTGGCGGTGATCGCGCTGCAAGTCTGTGCAATGGCGGCCGTCAGTCTTGGGGCTGTGTACTACGCCAACCAGGATCGCGGCATGCCGATGGCGACGCTCATCCTGTTGGTCGCTCTGGTGTTCTGGACGTTCATCGCGAACCGCACCCGCTTCGGACGGCACATCTACGCCGTCGGTGGCAACCCGGAGGCGGCTCGACGGGCCGGTATCAACGTCGACAGGGTTCGGATCGCGGTCTTCATGATTGGTGGGCTCATGGCCGGCATGGGCGGCATCATCCTCGCATCACGACTCCGCTCCGTGGCTACGAATACGGGCGGCGGGAGCTTGCTGCTTCAAGTGATCGCCGCAGCCGTCATCGGCGGCACGAGCCTGTTCGGTGGGAAGGGACGGGTCGTCGACGCTCTGCTCGGCGCAGCGGTGATCGTGTCGGTGAACAATGGGATGAACCTGCTCGGGCTCGCTGCCGGAACGAAGTTCGTGATCACCGGCCTCGTCCTGCTCGCTGCCGTGCTGGTCGACGCACTGTCCAAGAAAGGTCGTGCTTCTCGCGGTGTCGCCTGATGTCCCGGACGGCGGGACAGTGCCGACATCTCCGGGAGTTCGATACCGCTCATGGATCGAGCGCGCACAGCAGCTGCAACTGAAGAGACCGGGTCGGGATCGACAACATGGAGGCATCATGAACGACATCACCGGTACGGTCGTCGCGATCACAGGAGCGACGTCAGGCGTCGGCGCCGCTGCGGCGAGAACTCTGGTCGCTGAAGGCGCACGCGTCGCGATCGGCGCCAGACGCCGTGAGCGACTCGATGCCCTCGTCGCCGAGCTCGGGGAGGCGAACGCAGTCGCCGTCGAGATGGACGTGCGTGATCCTGAGGCTGCTCGCCGACTCGTCGCCGCGGCTGTCGAGAAATTCGGGCGTCTCGATGCCCTGGTCGCGGGTGCCGGAATCGGAGCGTATGGCGGGATCATGGATCTGGGCGACGAGCAGCTCCAGGAGATGATGGACACGAACGTCGCAGGGACCGTGTGGCCGATTCGCGCAGCGGTCCCTGCGCTCCTCGAGGCGGGGGGCGGCGACATCGTCATCGTCTCCTCCGTCGCAGGGCTGCGCGGCGCCGGGGACGAAGCGGTGTACGCCGCAACGAAGTTCGCTCAGGTGGGTCTCGCCGGAGGCCTCGACAGAGAGCTGCGCGCAAAGGGCATCAGGGTGAGCACCATCTGCCCCGGAGGTATCGCAACCGAGTTTGCGATGGGCGCCGGACGTACCCCGGACATGCCTGGCCTGGCCGAGATGCTGCGCGCCGAGGATGTCGCAGAGGCCATCGTGACGGTGTTGCGTCAGCCAAAAACCATGCGGACGCTGGTGTGGTCGATGCGCAGTGTCCACGAGGACGACTGATCCGGTATCTGCAGATAGGCTCTGAGGCATGACGACTCTTCAGATAGCGCTGTTCGGATCCAAGTTCATGGGAGCGATCCATTCGAACGCGTGGCTTCAGGCGCCACGGTTCTTCGACCTTCGTCTCGCACCCGTTCTTCAGACCGTCGCTGCACGAGACGCCGGGTATCTCGAGACGTTCGCGCGTCGCTGGGGCTGGCAGCAGTGGACGACCGACTGGCAGATGGCCGTCGAGGATGCCGGCATCGACCTCGTCGATGTCGCGACGCCAAATCGTCTCCACGCAGAACAGGCCATCGCCGCGTTGGAGGCCGGGAAGCATGTCGCGTGCGAGAAGCCGCTCGCCGGCACACTCGATCACGCGAGAGCGATGGCGGCAGCAGCGAGGAAAGCTCCAGGGAAGACGTTCGTCTGGTACAACTACCGCCGGGTCCCGGCGGTCGCACTCGCCCGGCAGATCGTCGCTGAAGGCCGTCTCGGCCGGATCTACCACGTGCGTGCCGCATACCTGCAGAGTTGGGGCGGGCCCGACACACCATTGCTGTGGCGGTTCCAGAGCAAGGAGGCGGGTTCAGGCGCACACGGAGATTTGAACGCGCACATCATCGACATGGCTCGGTTCATCACCGGTGACGAGATCACGGAGGTGAGCGGCTCGATCGAAGAGCGGTTCATCAAACGGCGCACGCGCCTGGACGATCCCGAGAAGCTCGGTCGGAGCACCGTGGACGACGCCGTCCTCTTCCTCGCCCGATTCCGGGGTGGCGCCATCGGTTCGTTTGAAGCCACACGTCTCGCGACCGGCATCAAGAACTCGAACAGGATCGAGATTCACGGCGAGAACGGCGCTTTGCGTTTCGATTTCGAGCGGATGAACGAACTGCGGTTCTTCGATGCGACCGAACCTGCCCGTCTCCAGGGATGGCGCACGATCCTCACCACCCACGCCGACCACCCGTACGCTGGGAACTTCTGGCCGGATGGACACTGGCTCGGCTACGAGCACACGTTCGTCAACGAGGCCGCCGACATTGCGCTGGCCCTTTCCGGTGCGAAGCCCGTGGTCCCGCTGCCGGACTTCGCCGACGCCTACGTAACCCAGCGTGTCATGGAGGCCGCCATCGAGTCGGCTCGTCATCACACACCCGTGAAACTCTCCGAGATCAAGTGAGGTGCCCGTGAATCAGATTCAGGAGTTGTCGCACACCGATGCCGCCAGGATCGTGGATGCGATTCGGGAACGGCTCGAGGTCAAATCGGCTGGAGCCGCCGTGGCCGTCGTCGACCGGCACGGCGAGCTGATGGCGTTCCTTCGTACCGACGGGTGCAACCTGTCGTCGATCACGATCGCGATGAACAAGGCGTTCACGGCCGCTCGTGAGCAGACCGAGACCGAGGCGTTGGGGGAGCGGTCTCGCGAGGAAGGGTTCCCGATGACCAACTTCGGGGATCCGCGCTACGTGTCCTGGGGCGGCGGGGTTCCTGTCGTCGTCGGGGGGCTCGTCGTCGGGGCCGTCGGGGTGAGCGGGCTGCCCGAAGGCGAAGACGTGGCGCTGGCGCAAATGGGTGCCGCGCTGGCCTGACTCTGTCGCCGCGGATGTCGGTCACGGCTCGACCGACCCTCCTCATTCCTGCGAACCCAGGGCTCGTAGGTACCCTCAGGGTACCCCTGAGCCCAGGGTTCGGCGTTCTAGCGGGTTCGGAGGTCCTCCGGCAGGTGCTCCCTGTCGTTGAAGCTGCGGAGCGAGAAGACGTGCCCACCGGCGAGACGGATCGCCCGGAGGCGTGCGACCGAGGCGTGGTAGAGGATGAACCGTTCCCATTCCCACGGGGTCGGTTCTGCGCCGAGGAGGAATCCGAGCGCAACCGCGTTCGTGCCCCCGTGCGCCACGATCACCACCCTTCCGGGCTCACCGGAGAAGCGCCAGAGGTGCCGGTGCGCCGGATCGGGCAGCACCCCCCGCTCGTCGAGAATTCCGAGCATCGCGCTCGTGATCCGCTCGTGGAAGTCGCGGAAGCTCTCCCCACCTTCCATACCGTTCCACCACTCCTCGGGGGAGCGGTCACGACCCTCGGTGAAGATACGTTGCACGGTCGCCTCGAGCATTCCGGACCAGTCCGGCATGCGGATTTCGACCAGGTCGGGGATCGTCACCGGTTCGACGCCGGTCAACGTCGCGAGGGGCTCCGCAGTCTCCTGGGATCGGAGGGCAGGCGAGACGAGGATCTCGCGAACCGGTCGCTTGTCGGCGGTGAGCCGTTTCGCGGTGAGGAACGCCTGGTGTTTGCCACGCTCCGTCAGGTGGGGGTCGATTTGAGACACGCCGTCAACGGCCCATCTCGGTTCGCCGTGTCGAATGAAAACCAATTCCATCGGAGGGAGGTTAGGTCCAAGTCGGTGTTTCGCCGTGCCAACACCGGCTCGAGATCGCCGTATCTGCGAACCCTGGGCTCGTAGGTGCCGTAGAGGTGCCAACGAGCCCAGGGTTCGGGAGTTCTCTCAGCCGATCAGGTAGGTTCCCGTTCCGACGGCGATGAGGTCACCGGAGTCGTTACGCAACTCCATTCGGGTGACGGCCACCTTGTTCCCCGCTCTGAGTGTGTACGCGACGGCCTCGAACCTCGCTCCCACTCCTGGCCGCAGGTAGTCGACACGCAGATCGATCGTGCCGAGATGGGCGAAGCGCTCGGCCATGGTCGATGTGTCGTTGCCGACCGCTGTGGTGATCGCGGACATCCCGCCGGCCACGTCGAGGGTGGCCGAGATGACTCCACCGTGGAGGCTGCCACGGGCGAAATTCCCCACGAGATCGTCCCGCATCTCGAACGAGAGCGTCGTGCGGCTTGGGTCCAGGTCACCGAGCTGAAGGCCGAGCACCCGGTTGAACGGGATTTGGGCTTCGACGGCTCTCGTCAAGTTGGAGAGTTCGTTGGAATCGTTCATGGGTCCGATTGTATGCACTGCCGGAGCCGCCTCGATCCAGGAGAAGCAACAGGAGAGGAAACCGGCTTCGAACCGCCGCGCCCGGATACGGTTCTCGTGCAGGAGAGTCGTCTGGTTCACAGATCCCGACGACAGCGTCATCGGCGTCGGTTTCGGGCAGTTCAGCCGACCCGCCGACGTGTCCGAAGCGCCCAGAACAGTGCGGCGCTGCCCACCGCTCCGGCCAGCGCCGCGCCCGACACGACAGGCGTGGGACGGGCCAGGGATGCCAAACGTGTGCGGATCGTCACCGGTCGCTCGAAGCGCAGGACCTCCCATGCCCGCTCCTCTGCGACCTTGGCGAGTTCCTTGTCCGGGTTGACCGCCACGGGATGCCCGACCGCTTCCAGCATCGGAATGTCGGTGTGCGAATCCGAGTAGGCGAAGGAGTCCTCGAGTGAGATGCCTTCGCGTTCGGCGAACTCCTCGATCGCTTCCACTTTGCCCTGCCCGTAGGCGTAGAACTCGATCTCGCCCGTGTACCGGCCGTCGTCATCGACCGCAGCCCTGGTCGCGATGATCCGATCGACACGGAGATGGGAGGCAAGCGGCTCCACGATCTCCTCTGCACTCGATGAGACGATCACGACCAGTCTGCCGGCCTGAAGGTGCTCGTCGATGATTGCGAGCGCTTCGGCGAACACGAGTGGCGCCACGACTTCGTCGACCGTCTCTCTGGCGACGTTTCGTAGTTGCTGTTGATCCCATCCTTTGATGATCGCCATCATCTCTCCCCGGGCCCGCTCCATCTGGTCATGGTCGGCTCCGAACATGCGGTACGAGATCTGCGCAAGCCCTGCCTTGAGGAGGGCACGACGATTCAGCAGGCCGGCCTTGTAGAGGGGGCGGCCGAAGGCGAGGGTCGACGACTTGGCGATGATCGTCTTGTCGAGGTCGAAGAAGGCGGCTGCAGTCACGGGGTGATTCTACGCGCCGATGGGGGATCGTCGGTTCTTGGCACGGCCCGCTTGCGGTCCGGAATCCACCATTCATGCCACATTCACGGCCCCGTGACAAGGGGTTGTTCCCGCCCGTGCCGGCGCATACGTTGCCCAACGAGAGAAGGAGCGATGTGCCGGTTCTGTGTGTCCGAACAGAGCGAGATGGCCTGCTGTCGGCGATTGCGCCGATCGGTCTCGCCGCAGCGGTCGAGACTGCACTCGTCGTCGACCTCGACCCGGAAGGTCCCGGCTATCGGGGTGAGACATCGCTTGCCCGTCTCGTCGCAGACGGTCCGACGCGCCGGGATCTGCATCCATCGAGAGGAGGCGTCGCCGTCCTGCGCAACGGCGGGATCGCCTATCAGGACGCAGAGCAGATCTTGGATGCGCTGAGTGAAGGCTGGCCGCACCTGGTGCTGCGGCTTCCGACGCGGGGCCTGTCCGTTCGATACGCGCCCGTCGTCCCGATAGTTCCGCTCCTGCCCGGGGCGCTCGCGGTCGCGCAGAAGAGCCCCGCCGTGTTCCAACGAGCCGGATTTCGACTGAAGCCACCCGCGCCGGGCCCTGTGCTTCCCCGGCCGTCGCAGCGTACGGTCGGCGGGTTGCTGCGCGGCCAGATCGATTCGCACAGCCGTTGGATCCGCGCGTGGCGCGGCGTTTGGGAACTGCCATGGATGTGAGGCAGCGGATCATGGGCCGTCTGCTCGCTTCCGACGTTCCGCTGGAGCGCACGGCCGTGACCAGGGCCGCCACGGCGATACTCAAAGACGAGGCGCCGCTCGCCCCGCCGGGCAGCGCCCTGCAGATCGCCGACGCGCTCGTCGGACTGGGTCCGCTCGAGGCGCTCCTGCGCGACCCTGCGGTCTCCGACGTCCTCGTGAACGGTCCCGAGGACATCTGGGTCGAACGGTCCGGCGGACTGTCGCGCGCCGACGTTGCGTTCGCCGACGATGAGGAGATCATCGCCGCTGTGGAACGGGTGATCGGTCCGCTCGGGTTGCGAATCGATCGGGCGTCACCGATGGTCGACGCACGTCTCCCCGACGGCAGCCGCCTCCACGCGGTGGTTCCCCCTGCCGCGGTGGATGGCCCGATTCTCGCCGTTCGACGATTCACAGCAGCCGTCCCCGATCTCGACGCGCTCATCGCTGCCGGCTCCATTCGCAGGGAAGCCTCCGAGCTGCTTCAGGCTGCGGTCGGGAATCGAGAGTCGATTGTCATCTCCGGTGGCACCGGGACCGGCAAGACGACGCTGTTGAACATCCTGTCGACCGAGATTGCGGGATCCGAACGGATCGTAACGGTCGAAGACGCCGCCGAGTTGAGGCTGACCGGCCATGTCGTCCGTCTCGAGGCGAGACCAGCGAACGCAGAGGGAGCAGGCGAGGTGCCGCTTCGTGAGCTCGTTCGCTCCGCTCTGCGTCTCAGACCGGATCGGATCATCCTCGGTGAGGTCAGGGGGCCTGAGGCGCTCGACATGATCGCCGCCATGAACACCGGGCATCGCGGCTCGATGTCGACGGTACATGCCAACAGTCCTGAAGAGGCGATGTGGCGTCTGGAGACACTTGCGCTCTCCGGCTCCCGGCGGGTCTCCGAGGTCACCGTTCGGCGGCAGCTCTTCGCGGCGATCGACTATGTCGTCCAGGTCGAGCGTCACGCCGGTGGGCGTCGTGTCGCCGTGATCGTGAAGGTTGCAGGAGAAGCGCTTCATCAGGTTTACGCATGCTGACGGCCACCGGTCTCGCCTGGGGGTACGCGTCGGGCGTTCCGCTTGTGGTACTCGCGCTTGCCGGCCTGGCGGTGTACAAGCCGGGCTTCGCGCTGGGAGTGATCGCCGGCCTGGTGCTGTTCGGTCGCTATCAGGCGAAATCCGAAGAGTGCGAGGGAGCGTTCCTGCAGGCCGTTGCCGCAGAGCTGCGAGCAGGCGCAGGTTTGAGACTCGCGCTTGCCGACGCGTCGGAGCGTGTCCCGTCAAGATCGCTCGCTTCGGTAGCCAGGCTGGCACGGGCCGGCCGTCCTCTCGATGAACTCGCCGACGCGTTGGCCGGCGGTCTCGAACGACACGGTGCGCTCACGGCGGCGGCGGTACGCATCGCCGGCACGACCGGAGGCCGGGTTGCGGACACGTTCGACGAACTGGCGCTCCTGGCAGCCGAGGACATGTACTTGGAGGGAGAACGGCGCGCCGCGACGGCTCAGGCCCGAATCTCCGCGTGGATCGTGGGAGGTCTGCCGGTTGCATATCTCGCGTACTCCGCAGGCAGTGGCCGTCTTTCGGTGCTGTGGAACGCGGGGACGATCGGTGCGGTGGTCCTCGGTGTCGGCGGCCTGTTGCTGTTGAGCGGCGTGGGGGGCATCGTGCTCATGGTCCGGAGGGCGGACCGATGATGCTGCCGGCGCTCGTCGCCGCCGTCGCCGTCGCCCTCGCCGGGACGGTCTCGTTGCCTCCTTTCAGGGTTCCTCTCCGGCGCCGTCGGGACGCCGTCGATGTTGGAGCGACGGCCAGGATGCTGTTGATCGGGCTCAGTGCCGGTCTGTCGCTCGCTTCGGTGATGGAGGTCGCAGCCGACGAGCTGGGCCCGGAACCGGCCGCCGAGTTGCGGGCGGTACTGCGTCGGTCTCGCGTCGTGGGACTCGCGACGGCGCTGGCGACGGCGGACGGGTTCTCCCGGCGCCTGTTCCACCGCCTCGCTCGCGCACACATGACCGGGGCGCCAACCATCGGAACGATCGCCGCGTTCATCGAAGAGCATCGCACGGTCCAACGCGCCGAGGTGCTCGAGAGGCTCCGGCGCCTTCCGGTCACGTTGACGGTTCCGTTGGCACTGCTCATCCTTCCCGGATTCGTCCTGCTCACGCTCGGCCCCACGGTCGCCAACATCGTCCAGCAGCTCGTTGGAGGGCTGCTGTGAGTTCGTTTCCCCCCGCGTCGGCCGGAAGCCGGCATCGAGAAAGGAGCATGGATGCTCTGGTTGTGGAAGTGGTGTGTGCTGCGAGAAGAAGGGCAAGGGACCGTCGAGTACGTGCTCGTGATCCTCGCCGCTGCGGCGATCGCGCTGTCGTTGATCCAGTGGGCAAGTCACACGAGCTTGCTCCCCGGCTTGTTCGGAACCGTGTTGAAGAAAGTCATCGGCCTGGCGAAATGAGCGAGAACGGATCGGCGGCGGTCGAGTTCGCACTCGTGCTGCCGGTCGTTCTGCTGGTTCTGCTGGCAGTGACACAGGTCGCAGTCGTTGCACGTACCCAGCTCGAGTTGGCGAATGCCGCACGGGAAGGGGCCAGGCGCGCCGCGACCGCTCCCGATCCTGCCGAGGCCGTCGACGCCGTCCGGCGTGCGCTCGATCCCGATGTCGCGGCCCGCGTGCACGTCCAGGTGCGACGTCCCCACGTTGTGGGACGGCCCGCAGAGGTCACGGTCACACTGCCCGTGCGGCTTGCCGGGCTCGCCGGCATGACGGTGCGTCTGCGATCGAGCGCGGTGATGCGCGTTGAACGATGAGGCGGGTGCGGTCACGGTTGCACTGGCCGGCGTCGTCTTTGCCGTCCTGGTCCTGGGAGTCGTGATCGGAGGAACCGGGCAGGTGCTCGCTGCCCGGTTCCAGGCGGCAACGGCGGCGGACGCCGCTGCGCTCGCCGCGGCCCCGGCGACGTTCGGAGCGAATCCGTACGAGGAGGCGGCTCGATTCGCAGAAGCGAACGGTGCTCATCTCGTATCCTGCGAGTGCCGCCCGGATCGCTCGTGGGCTCCGAGAACCGTCGAGACCGTGACGGAGATCACGGTGGACGTTCTCGGGCTCGGGCCTCGACGAATCAGAGCAAAGGGGCGAGCCGAGTACGTGCCGTTGGCGGTGCCCTGAGCGTTTCGACATGCAGGGGCATCGCAACCGGTCGTCGGCTCGTTGCCCACTCCGTCGACCGGTGCGCCGCGTTGCAGAGAGGGTGCGAAGGCCTCGGTTGAGCCCGATGTCGGTAGCCTGTCCCCATGGCAAGCGCAGACGATTTCCTTCGAGCCGCACTGGACCCTGTGCGGTTGGCGATCCTGGGACAGGCGATTCTCGGCCGGGTCGAGATCGACGATCTGGTCGCGGCGCTGGGCATCGACCGGGTGCAGGTGATCAAGGCGATCGGGCGACTTCGAGGCGTCGGGCTTCTCGAAGCCGACCTTTCGATTCTTCCCGAGACGCTTCGGTCCATCGCGGCGCAACTCGAGCACGAGGCCGAACCGGCACCTGAGATCATTGCCGGACCGTGGACGGCGAAAGAGACACAGGTCCTCTCCCACTTCTTCACGGGAACACGACTCAAGAGCATCCCTGCGCAGCGGCCGAAGCGAAGGATCGTGCTCGACCGTCTTGCACAGGAATTCGAAATCGGGGTCCGATATCCGGAAGTCGAGGTGAACTTCATCCTCGGTATCCACTACTCCGACTACGCGACACTGCGCCGGTACCTCGTCGACGAGGGCTTCATGGCCCGCCGAGAAGGGGTGTATTGGAGGGTCGGCGGCCGCACGGAACGGTAGAAGCCCGCCGAGTACCGCAGGGCATGTGCCTCGACGATGGTGCATCGCCTATCGAAGTACCTTGTACTTTGTACCGCTCGCGAAGCGAGCCTACGACAGGGGACCTCTCAGTCCTCGCGCATTTCGGGCCAGGAGGTGCGCGGGTCGGGTGCGTCGGGATCGATGCCGTATCTGTCGATTGCGTCTTGTGACCTTTCGAAGCCGATAGCAGCAGCCGCTACGTCCGCCCCGCGGTCTTGCATCAATGCCGCATCGCGGTACGAAGTACGAAATACGAAATACGAAGTACGTGCGTGAGCAAGCGAAACGAGCCCGGGGTCCGGTCAGCGACCGCCGGAGAGCATGGCTCGCAGGAGGCGGACTGCGCCCTGCTTGGAGAGCGGTTCGTTGTAGTTCCCGCATTTCGGCGACTGGATGCAGGAAGGACAGCCGGTCTCGCACGGGCATGAGTCGATCGCCTCGAGGGTCGAGCGCAGATGTCGCTCCCCGGTGGCGAAGGCGACCGGTGAGATCCCTGCGCCGCCCTGGTACGCCTCGTGAATGAAGATCGTTGCGTTGGCCGTGGCGGGATGCATCGGCGTCGAAAGGCCGCCGAGATCCCAACGATCACATATCGCGAACAGGGGGAGCATCCCGATGGCGGCGTGCTCTGCCGCATGCAGACTGCCCGGGAGCTCGTTCGCGGCGACGTCGGCGGCGTCGACGACTTCGTCGGGGATGGTGAACCATACGGCGTCCGTTTCGAGCCGTACCGGCGGAAGGTCCAGCGGTTCGGTCGAGAGGATGTCTCCCGATCCGATCTTCTTTCGCCGGTACGCAACGACCCTGCTCTCTACGAGGACACGGCCGACCGAGTGGCGGATGGAACCGATACTCCTGTACTCCGTGACGTCGAGCACCTCGAGCAGTTTCTCTTCGTGAGGCTGCGTGTACCAGTCGACTTCTGCAGGAGTCACGTGCACTTCGTGGAGTTCGGTGTCGAGCGTGTCGACCAGGTAGCTGTCTCCCTGGTGGAGGTAGACGGCACCCGGATGGGCCTGCGAGAACACTCGCACCTCTTCGAGGGTGCCGAGCAGCTCACCGGACGTGACGTCGAGGATCTGGTACTGATGACCGCCCGAACTGCGGATGCTTACCCCGGGAGCGGGACGACGGCGGTGAGCCCAGAACAGGCGGCCGTTTCGCAACTTGAGGTCGCCTGCCTCGACGAGACGGGTCGCCGCCTCTTCCACATCGCTGCCGAGGAAGTCGCGGTCGGAAAGGTCGAGAGGCAGCTCGTACGCTGCACACGCCGTGTGCGCGTCGAGGATCGTCGGGTTATCCGGGTTGACCACGGCCGCCTCCGACGGCCGGGTGAACAGCTCTGCTGGGTGGGTCATGAAGTACTGGTCGAGGGCGTCCTCACCGCCGACGAGCACAGCGAGTGATCGGTCCTTGGATCGGCCGGCTCTTCCAGCCTGCTGCCAGAAGGAGGCGATCGTCCCCGGGAACGTCGTGATGATCGCTGCGTCGAGCCCGCCGACGTCGATGCCGAGTTCGAGCGCATTCGTTGCCGTCACCCCGATGAGATCTCCGGAGAACAATGCCGCCTCGACACGACGCCGGTCGGAAGCCAGGTAGCCACCCCGGTACGGTGCAATGCGCTCCGCCCGATCCGGATCGAGCCGGTCGGCCGTCCAGCGGTAGATCAGCTCCGTTGCCTTTCGACTGCGGGTGAACACGATCGTGTGCTTGTCCCGGCGGACCAGATCGACGAACAGATCGGTCGACTCCGACAGGGCAGAACGACGCCGATCATTGTCGCCCATCGGTGGATTCCACAGCGCGACGGTCTTCTCGCCGGACGGCGAATCGTCCCGGGAGATGACTTCGACGGGCAGCCCCGACAGCCGCTGTGCCAGTTCGCCGGGATTGCCGATCGTGGCCGATGCGAACACGAAGGTGGGATGCGATCCGTAGTGAGCTGCGATGCGCCGGAGCCTTCGCAGGATGTGGGCGACATGACTTCCGAAGATGCCCCGGAGGACGTGCAGCTCATCGACGACCACATAGCGGAGGCGCAGGAAGTAGTCGGCCCATGCTGCGTGGTTCGGAAGGATTCCGACGTGCAGCATGTCCGGGTTAGTCATCACGACGTTCGCACGGCGCCGAACCCATGTCCGGTCATCCGGCGCCGTATCACCGTCGTACGTGGCGGCGACCAGGCCGGGGATGCGCAGATCCTGGAAGCTTCGCAGCTGATCCTGGGCGAGAGCCTTCGTTGGAAACAGCAGCATTGCCGAGGTGCGGGGATTGTCGAGGATCGCCTCGACGATCGGCACCTGGTAGCCCAGCGATTTGCCGGATGCGGTCCCCGACACCATCACCGTGTTGATGCCGGCCCGGACGTTGGCGATCGCCCGTGCCTGGTGGCGGTAGAGGCGCTCGACGCCGCGTTCTGCGAGCCGCTCTTTCAGGGCATCCGCGACGGGTGGGTCGAGATCCTCGAAGAGGGCCTGGCGCGCCGGGATCGTCTCCAGATGGGCCGGTGCACCTTCGAAGTCGGGATGCTCCGCCCACGACCGGACGAGCTTCTCGAACGAGGCGTCATCGGGAGCGTTCTCGCCGTGGTTGGCGCTCACGGGCCTTCCAAGGTCCCGTCGGCAAGATCCTCGAACGTCGCCAGTGCGTCGTCGGTCAGTCGCACGACCGAAGAACCGTTCACCGTGTCGGGGACTCCGTCGACGACGATGTTGGGTACCTGGCCCAATTCGTAGACGGCCGCGCCCATCGTCAACAACGTTGCTGCGTCGAGGTCTGTCGCCGTGTGGTCCGTCAGGAGCTCGAGCAGACCCGGCAGGCGGCGGACACCGAGCAGATTCACGGCCCGGAGACCGGCCAGCATCACGAGGCCCTGATCGAGGCTCCTGGTGAAGTCGCCACCGCGGAGGTGGCGATTCCGGGAGAAGGCAAGAGCCGCGGCTCCGTCGAACACTTGCTCGCCCGGCTGGAAGAACGCTTGCGAGGCCCTGTCCGCCATCGCGAACGGTACATCGATGACAAGCCCGCCGAAGCTGTCCACGAGGCCGGTGAATCCCTGAAACCCGGTCAGGACGTAGCCATCGACCGGTAGGGAGGTCAGCTCGCGAGTGGTCGCGAGCAGCGTGTCGACACCGCGGCGCGAGAGGACGGACGTGAACTTGTCGGTGAGCCCGTCGGGTGTCGTGACGTAGGAATCGCGTGGGATGCCAACGACCGCTCCAGTCCCGGCCGAAGGAACCATTGCAACGATGTGCAAGCTGTCCGCTCTCGCTCGGAGCGGGTCCTCACCCGGCCGGGCGTCGGAACCGACGACGAGAAGGAGCTTCGGCTCACTCCCGTAGGAGGCCGGCATACCGAAGCGGGCCAGCTTCGCGCCGACGATCCTCCACGCCGGGTCGGCGACGGCCAGGATCACGTCGTCGCCCGCGGTGATCACTGCGATCGGTGTCTCGAAGATCTCGCCGATTCCGGCTGCGGCGCGAATCGTGAGCAGCCCCTCTCCGGAGTCCAAGTTCTCGATGAGCGCGTTCAGCCCGGGGGGAAGATCGAGGGGAGGCGACAACGAAGTGTGGGCGTCGATGTAGAGATCCTTGACGAGTCTGGCGAGGGGTTCCGGCACCCCGGTCAGGTAGAGCCTCACGGCGGGTGGCGGCTCAGTCGCCGTGGTGGTCGAAGCTGCCGTTGTGGGAACCACGGTCGTCGTCACGGCCGAGTGCGTCGTCGTCACGGCCGGAGTTGATGAACACGCGCCGAGGACGAGCACAGAAGTGACCAAGAAAACGATCGTGCGGAGCATCGATCGGGGATAGTACCGGCCACATTGGAGGCGAGCCGCCGTGTTCGTATACTCGCCTCCATTCGGTTACATGGGGAGAGAGACACCGATGGCAGGAACGTCCTTTGTCTACGCAGCGGTAGTGAGCGCACTACTCGCGCTGGCGCTTGCAGTGTTCTATTCGAGACAGGTTCTGGCTGCTCCGCGCGGTAACGCCCGGATGGTCGAGATCTCCGACGCGATCCGCGAAGGGGCGATGGCGTTCCTGCGTCGCGAATACACATGGGTCGCAGTGTTCGTCGTGATGATGGCCGCCCTGATCGCAGGGCTTCTCCCGTGGGGACGACCGTGGGGCGCAGTTGCGTACGTCTTTGGTGCCCTGCTGTCCGCATTGGCGGGATTCATCGGGATGCGCGTTGCGACCGCGGCAAACAGTCGCACAACCGAAGCTGCGCGCACCGGTGGCGTCGTCAAGGCGCTGCCCCTCGCGTTCCGGGGCGGAGCAGTGATGGGCTTCACCGTTGCCGGCCTCGGCCTGGCCGGTGTGGCGCTTGGATATCTCGTCTTCAGGGTGTGGCTCAACGTCGCTGAGTGGGCCGACATCGTGACGGCCATCGGACTGGGGGCATCTTCCATTGCTCTGTTCGCAAGGGTCGGTGGCGGCATCTTCACGAAAGCGGCAGATGTGGGTGCCGACCTCGTAGGGAAGCTCGAAGCCGGGATTCCCGAGGACGATCCCCGGAACCCTGCGGTGATCGCCGACAACGTCGGCGACAACGTCGGCGATACCGCCGGCATGGGGGCCGACCTCTATGAGAGCTACGTCGGTTCACTCGTGGCCCCGATCGCCTACTCGGCGATCGTGTTCGCGTCTGCCGGGTTCAGAGACCGTGCAATCATCTTCCCTCTTGCCGTTGCGGCGGTCGGGATGATCGCGTCGATCATCGGCTCGTTCGTTGTTCGGGCTCGCGACGAAGGGCATCTGGCGGCAGGTCTGCACCGAGGCACGTACCTGGCAGCCATCATCACGGCGGTCGGCACGCTCGGGCTCTCCCACTGGGTGTTCGGAGGAGTCGACGGGGTGAAGAATCCGCTCGGCATCTTCCTCGCCGTGTTCGTCGGTCTTCTGGTCGGACTGATGATCGGTCAGATCTCCGAGTGGTTCACCTCCGACCGCTACAAGATCGTGAAGGAGATTGCTCGCCAGGCCCAGACGGGACCGGCGACCGTGATCCTCTCGGGTATCGCGGAGGGGATGCGCTCCTCTGCGTTCAGTGTGATCGTCGTCGCGGCTGGGATCGGCGGTGCCTACTGGGCCGGTGATTGGGGGCTCGGAGCAGGCGGCGGCGTCTACGGAATCGCGGTTGCGGCGATCGGCGTGCTCGCCACGCTGGGTATCACCGTTTCGGTCGACGCCTACGGGCCGATTGCCGATAACGCCGGTGGGATTGCGGAAATGGCCGGGCTGCCTCCCGAGGTTCGCGAGAGCACCGATGCTCTGGACTCGCTGGGGAACACGACCGCGGCGATCGCCAAGGGATTCGCGATCGGATCAGCCGCCGTGACGGCACTCGCTTTGTTCTCGGCGTTCGTTCAGGCGGTGAGACTCACCGAGATCAACATCTTGGACGTCGGGACCATGATCGGCCTGTTCCTTGGCGGAATGTTCCCGTTCCTGTTCGCTGCGCTGACGCTCAATGCCGTCGGTCGGTCGGCCTTCCGCATGATCGAGGAGGTTCGTCGTCAGTTCAGGGAGATCCCCGGATTGCGAGAAGGCAAAGAGGGGGTCAAGCCCGAGTACGCGAAGTGTGTCGACATTGCCACGGCCGGCGCGTTGCGCGAGATGATCGTGCCGGGTGCTCTGGCGATCGTGCTCCCGCTCACCATCGGGTTTGTTGACACGGAAGCTCTCGGAGGCTTTCTCGCGGGAGCTCTCGTCGTCGGATTCCTGCTCGCCATCTACATGACGAACGCCGGTGGTGCGTGGGACAACGCGAAGAAATTCATCGAGGCCGGAGCGTTCGGCGGGAAGGGCTCCGAGGCGCACTACGCAGCGGTCATCGGTGACACGGTCGGCGACCCGTTCAAGGACACGACCGGTCCCGCGATGAACATCATGATCAAGGTGATGACCGTCGTCAGCTTGATCTTCGCATCGGCGTTTATCAGGTAATCGACGTTCGGCAGACGGCGGGCCTCATGCGAGGCCCGCTGTTCGCGCCGGGACGGTCGATGCGATTCCGCGGTCCGCCTATCCTTGATCCGCTATGGAAATCGTCCTTCTCCGCCACGGTGAGTCCACCGGCAACGCTTCGGGCCTGATCCAGGGCCGCGCCTCCAGTCCTCTGTCGGAAAGGGGCCTGGCGCAGGCTCGCGTGGTGGCCCGGCACCTCGCCCAAGGTGAACCGTTCGATCTGATCGTCAGCTCGGACATGGAACGAGCCGTGCAAACGATCAGTGCGCTCGGCCTCCCGTTCGAACGCGATGCGGCGTGGCGGGAAATGGATCTCGGTGCATGGGATGGTGTGCCGATCGCAGAGGTTGCCAAGCGTTTTCCTGAAGAGATGGCTGCTCTGCGGCGCGGGGAGGCGGTGCCGATCGGGGGGACCGGGGAGACGTTCCCCGAGTTCACCGCCAGAGTCGGCGGCGCCATCGACCGTCTCGTCGAGAGGATGGAGGGGACCGGACGTGTCCTCGTGTCCGCGCACGGTGGCGTGGTCGATCGGGCCGTCGCCATCGCGATCGGCCGGCCGGATGCGGTTGCGTTCTTGGGTCGGGTGGCCAACACGTCACTGACGACGATCTCCGTGCGGCCCTCAGGGATGCGTGTCGATCACTACAACGACACCACGCACCTCGGACCGGTCTCCGGGTGGGCGGCCGAACGTCTCGCCGCAGGAGATACGGTCGTCGCTCTCGTTCGGCACGGACGGACCGCCGCCAACGATTCGGGCATTTGGCAGGGGCATACGGATGGCGGCATCGACGAGGAGGGCAGGCGCCAGGCGACCCGTCTGGCCGGCTGGTATGGGACCTTTGAAACGCTGTACTCGTCATCGCTCGGGCGAGCCCTCGAGACGGCTGCCCTGCTGCGAGCTGATGGCGCTCCCGTCGTCGTGCCGAGCTTGATGGAGCTGGGGATGGGCGAATGGGAGGGGCACCGCGTCGAGGAGATCAAGGTCGGGTGGCCTGACATCTGGCGGACGATCTACGAGGAGGGGAAGGACGTCCCCCGGGGCGGTGACGGAGAGACCTGGAGCGGGATGGTTGCCAGGGTGTCCGAGGCGATCGGCGGTATCGCTCGAGCGCACCAGGGCCGGCTCATCGGTGTGGTCTCGCACGGCGCCGCTATCCGAGGGTTCTGTTCGAGCCTCATCGGGTTGGACCACGAGGATCGTCGAAGACTGATCGCTCCGGGCAACACGTCGGTCAGTCACGTCGTGTTCGGCGCGGACGGTCCGGTCCTTGCCGACTACAACATCGGCCCGCTCCAAGACAGTTGAACCCTGGGCTCGTAGGTACCCTATGGGTACCCCTGAGCCCTGGGTTCGGGGATACCCGTTAGCCCTTGGCGGCGATCCGTTCGCGACGGAGTTCGAGGAGTTCGGCGGCACGCTCGATGGTGATCGTTTCGGGGTCGTCGCCCTTACGCAGCGAGGCGTTGACCACACCATCGGTGACGTACGGTCCGAAGCGTCCATCCTTGACCACCACCGGGTTGTCGGAAACCGGGTCGGTGCCGACCTCTCGAAGTGGTGCCGCAGCCGCCCGCTGTCCCCGCCGCCGCTTCGGCTGAGCCAGCAGCGCGATTGCCTCTTCCAACGTGATGGTCAGCAGCTGCTCTTCCGACTCCAGGCTGCGGGTTTCGGTGCCCTTCTTGATGAACGGTCCATACTTGCCGTTGCGGGCCACGATCTCCGATCCGTCGGACGGGTCTACACCGACGACGCGAGGCAGACTCAACAGCTCGAGCGCTTGCTCGAGCGTGACGTCCTCGGGGCGCATCGTCTTGAACAGCGAAGCCCGTTTCGGCCTCGTTGTGCCCTCTTGCTCCCCAAGCTGGACGTACGGCCCGAATCTGCCGACCCGCAGACTGACCTCCAGGCCGGTTTCGGGGTCTGTTCCGAGCGTGCGTTCGTCGTCGGGTGCGGCGAGCAGCTCCAGAGCCTTTTCGACGGTGAGCTCGTCAGGAGGGGTCTCGTCCGGAATCGAGACCTTGTCGCCGTCGCGTTCCAGGTACGGTCCGTACCGGCCGACGCGGGCGACGAGCGGGATTCCATGGGGATCGTTACCGATCGGGATCGATCCGATCTCCCTCGGGTCGATCTCGTCGAGAGGGCCCTCCACCATCTCCTTGAGGCCGACAGAACCATTCCCGAAGTAGAACTTCGTCAGCCACGGGATCGCTTGTTCCTCTCCCCGGGCAATGCGGTCGAGGGCACTCTCCATCTTGGCGGTGAACGTGTAGTCGATCAGATTCGAGAAGTGCCGCTCCAGCAGCGTGACTACCGCGAACGCCGTAAACGTCGGGATCAGGGCAGTGCCACGCTTCCACACGTAGCCACGGTCCTGGATCGTCGAGATGATCGACGCGTAGGTCGAAGGGCGGCCGACACCGAGTTCCTCGAGTCGGCGGATCAGGGAGGCCTCCGTGAAACGGGCCGGCGGCTTCGTCTCATGCCCCTTCGGTTCCATCGCGACGATGGTGAGCCGCTCATCCACCTCGAGCTGCGGCAGGCGCCGTTCCTCGTCGTCCCGTTCGGCGTCGGGGCTGTCGCTCCCGGCCACGTAGACCTTCAAGAAACCCGGGAACGTGATCACCCTGCCGGTCTGGATGAAGCCGGCGGTGCGCCCATCGGACGCGTCGGCCTCGAGGCGAACCTGGACCGACTCGCCGACCGCGTCGGTCATTTGCGAAGCGACGGTTCGTTTCCAGATCAGGTCGTAGAGTCGGGCCTCGTCCGGGCCGACGTGCCGCTCGACGTCCGACGGGGAGCGGAAGGAATCTCCCGCGGGACGGATCGCTTCGTGCGCCTCTTGGGCGTTCTTGACCTTGCTGCGATAGATGCGGGGCTTCTTCGGAAGGTAGGCCGTGCCGAACTGGTCGCTGATCAGGCGACGCGTCGCGCTCAGCGCGGCTTCCGAGAGCGCCGTGCTGTCGGTACGCATGTACGTGATGTACCCGTTCTCGTAGAGTCGCTGCGCGGCCCGCATCGTCCGTGAAGCCGAGAAACGCAGCTTTCTACCGGCCTCCTGCTGCAGCGTCGACGTGCGAAACGGCGGATATGGAGAGCGACGATACGGCTTGCTCTCGACAGAGCGGACGATCGCCTTCGCGTCTTCGAGGGCGTCGGCGAGGATGCGCGATGCGGCCTCATCGAGAACGAGTGCTTTCGGGTTGGTGAGGTTCGCCTGTGCATCGAAGTCCTTGCCGGACGCGACCGGTTCGCCGTCCAGCGTCGTCAACGGTGCAGTGAATGAGACGCCTTCAGGCGGCTGGAAGGTGCCGAGCAGATCCCAGTACGACGCGGATCGGAAGGCGATCCGCTGACGTTCCCGCTCGACGACGATGCGCACCGCGACACTTTGCACTCGACCCGCCGACAGCTTCGGCTGCACCTTGCGCCACAGCACCGGGCTCACTTCGTAGCCGAAGAGACGGTCGAGGATGCGTCGAGCCTCCTGTGCGTCGACGAGTCTCGTGTCCAGCTCTCTGGGATGTTCGAGCGCTTCTGTGATGGCGCGCTTGGTGATCTCGTGGAACACCATGCGTTTGACGGGCACTTTGGGTTTGAGGACCTGGAGGAGATGCCAGGCGATCGACTCTCCTTCGCGGTCTTCATCGGTTGCCAGGTAGACCTCGTCTGCATTGGCGAGAGCGCCCTTGAGTTTGCGCACCTGTTCCCGCTTCGCCGCGGGAACGATGTAGATCGGCTCGAAGTCCTTCTCCACGTTGACGCCGAGCCGACCCCACGCCTCATGCCGGTACTTCTTCGGGATCTCCGACGCCTTCGAGGGGAGGTCACGGATATGGCCGATCGAGGACTCGACCGTGTAACCCGAGCCGAGGAATCCGGAGATGGTTCGGGCCTTCGCGGGTGACTCGACGATGATGAGTGGTTTGGACACGGCGGCAATGATTATCAGAGAACGGGGGTAGAAGTCAAGGCAGTGATGTTTTCCCGGTCATCGTTCGCGTCGCCGATGACGTGTTTCGACGGTGGTCACCTGGTCGACTTGGCCGAGTATCGTGCTTCCCATGGAAAGGAAGGGAGACCCCGCACCGGGCGCTCTCGGCCTGGTGCGTCGCGGTCCGTTCGCGCGTCTCTGGTGGGCCGGCATGGCGTCGAGCTTCGGCGACTGGGTCGCCCTCTTCGCGATGATCGCTCTGGCCGATGCGATCGGCGGAGTGACGGGCATCCTGGTTCCGTTGACGGCGCGGATGCTGCCGGGACTCTTCGGTGCCGCCGCCGGCGTGCTCGCAGATCGTTTCAACCGCAAGGTCACCATGGTCGTGTGCGACGTCGGCCGGGCGCTGCTCGCCCTGTCGCTGGTATTCGTCCGGACTCTTCCGCAGCTGTTTCTCGTCTCCTTCGCCATGGAGGTGTTGGCGTTGTTCTGGGGGCCGTCGCGCGAAGCCAGCATCCCTAACCTCGTGTCGAAGAAGGTGCTGGTTCGGGCGAACAGCCTGAGCCTGGTCGCGGTGTACGGGATGCTCCCGGTCGGGTCGGCAGCGTTCTCGATCTTTGCCAGGATCTCGGAAGTGACCCATGTTCTGGGCGCATTCGGGTCGAACACCGGACTTGCTTTCGCGGTTGATGGGGGCACGTTCATCTTCTCGGCATCGCTGATCGCAACGATTCCCATCCCCCGTCCCGAGGTGAGTGAAGACAGGAAGGCCCAGGGCAGGCTGGATTGGAAACTGCCATTCAGGGACATCATGGATGGGGTCCGGTTCATTCTTCGAGAACGTTCCGTGAGGAGCGTGATCGCCGGCATCGCGACGGCCCTGTTCGGCGCCGGTATCTTCTTTGCCCTGGGTCAGCCGTTCTCGAGTTCGGTGCTCGGTGCCGGGACCTCCGGATTCGGGATTCTCGTGACGGCGCTCGGGAGCGGCGTCGGTCTCGGCATGATCGGACTGTCGGCGATGGGGAGGAACGACTTTCGTCGAGACGTGGTCTTCGCGTTGAGCCTTGTCGCAACCGGCTTGACGATCACCGCTGCGGCGCTCTCTCGGACGATCGCCGGAGCGGCGTTCTGGGCGTTGCTGGCCGGCGGCGGGGCCGGCTCCTCCTACGTCATGGGTTTCACCCATCTGCACGAGCGGGTCACCGACGAGCTGCGAGGGCGCACTTTCGCTGCGCTCTACACGCTCACCAGAACTGCCCTGCTGATCTCGATCTCGGCCGCTGCGTTCGTCGCCGCGATTCTCGATGGGAAACTCCCTGGAATATTCTCCAGCGGTATTCGCAGTGCTCTCGTGTTGGGTGGATCGGTGGTGGTGTTTGCCGGTGCGATTACCTTGTGGAATATGCGCAAGACGTTCTCGCGGCCCCACATCTCGGAGGAAGCTCTTCGCTCCCTCGAAGACGCTTCCGACACCTTCCCCTCGATTCGAGGGCGGCGTCGAAAGGATCATGAATGAGCATCGGTCACTACGTTGCGCTCGAAGGCATCGAAGGTGCAGGCAAGAGCACCGTTGCGGCGCTGCTGGCCGACCGTCTGAGGGAGATCGGCCACGACGTCGTAATCGTGCGCGAGCCCGGTGGCACGCCGATCGGTGAGGGTATTCGCAGCGTCCTGCTGCATGGCGACGACATGGCCGACTGGACCGAGGCGCTTTTGTTTGCAGCCCAGCGCGCTCAACTCGCGGAGGACGTCATCGCCCCGGCGCTCGCTACGGGGTCCTGGGTGATCGGCGACCGCTCCGTCTACTCGTCGCTCGCCTATCAAGGCGGTGCGAGACGGCTCGGGTTCGATGAAGTGCGGGCAGTGAACCAGGCAGGGTTGCAGGGGGTCTGGCCCGACACCGTCGTCCTGCTCAGACTCTCGCCACGGGTCGGTCTCGCACGCCAGGATGGTGGCGATCGCATCGGGAATCAGGGGTTCGAGTTCCAGAGTCGTGTCGCCGACGCCTACGAACAGTTGGCCTGCGACGAACCGATGCGCTTCTTGACCGTCGATGCGAGCCGTCCGGTCGAGCGCGTCGCCGACGATGTCATGAGGGCGTTGAGGGATCGATGGCTCTTCTAGACGGCATCGTCGGGCACGGTCCGATCGGCACACTGCTCGAACGTGAGGCGGTTCGTCCCGCACAGGCATACCTGTTCGTCGGTCCTTCCAATGTGGGCAAAGGTACGGTCGCCCGCCGGTTCGCCGCCACCATTCTGTGTCCGAAACACGGAGTTCACGACGAGGTGTGTACCACGTGCCGGCGTGTCTTGAACGGCAACCATCCGGACGTGACCATGGTGCAGCCGGAGGGCCAGGCGGCGCTGTCTGTCGTGCAGGCGCGAGCGGCGATCACCAAGGCAATGCTGGCTCCCGTCGAAGGGGATCGGAAAGTGATCGTGCTCGACGAGGCAGGTTCGATGACCGACCAGGCCGCCAATGCGATGCTGAAGACGCTCGAGGAACCGACGCCTTCAACGGTGTTCATCCTCGTTGCGGAATCCGAACAGGACATGCCGGCCACCGTCGCGAGCCGTTGCAGGACGATCCAGTTTGGGCGGCTGCGCGAAGAGGACCTGGTCGACGCTCTGGTCACGCAAGGGGTCGACCCCGACCAGGCGCGGGAAGTTGCGCGAATTGCCGGCGGCCGGCCCGGCCTGGCACTGGATCTGGCGCAGCGTCCGGAGGTGGCGGCGTTCCGCCATGTCTGGCTCGGGGTCCCGCTGCAGGTGACCTCGCATCCGGGAGTGGCGTTCCGCCTCGCCGAAGAGGTCATGAGTGCCGCCGATCCCCTTCTCGAGGCGATTCGTGAGCGGCAGGCCGCTGCCATGGAGGTGGATCTCACCGCCGCCGGCCGCAAGGCGCTGAAGGACCGCCATGAACGGGCGCTGCGGCAGGCATCCCGATCTCTGCTGGTGGCGGGCTTGGAGATCCTGGCCTCATGGTATGCGGATGCCGCATCCGCCCAATATGCCGGTCCGGTGAGAAACCGGGACGTGCCCATGGCCACTCTGGCATTGGTTCGACCCAGGGACGCGGTGGCCAACGCCGAGCGTGTCTTGGAGGCGGTACCGGATCTGAGGGCGAACCTTCGTCCTCAGCTCGTCCTGGCCACGTTGTTCACCGAGCTGGCTCCGGTTACGTGAACTGCGGAGCCGGAGCGGGGAATCGAACCCCGGACCTGCTCATTACGAGTGAGCTGCTCTACCGCTGAGCTACTCCGGCGCGGCGTGCATCCTAGTGTCTCGACAGGCAACCCTTGCGGTGTTCTCGCGGTCGGCATGCAGCGTCTTGGTTCGCTGCGTTGTCGTACCGGGTGCGAGGTACCAGGTACGAAGTACTTCGTATTTCGTACTTCGTATCGCGACGTGCCCTGTACCAAGACCGTGGGGCGAGCGTCGCGGATCGGGTGCAAGCTTTCCCACGCGTGCGGTTGTAGCGGGACCACCCCAGCGAGCAGGGCAAACATCTCGCCCCCCAGCGAGCGGGGTAAACATTTCTCCCCCCAGCGAGCGAAGCGAGCGTTGGGGGGAGTACGGCGAAGCCGACCGGGGCCGGCGTCAGCCGGAAGGGGGAGTACGGCGTCAGCCGCGGCGTCAGCCGGAGGGGGGTAGACACTCGGCCCTGGACCCCCTCCGTCTTCGGCCAGAGCGCCGAGGCCACCTCCCCCAGCGTCGGCCTTCGGCCTCCTGGGGGAGGAGACAAGCCCTCGCTGGGGGAGGAGACAGGCCGGAACCGGCGCCGGCATCAGGCTGGAACGGTCTGTCGCCCGGATGACCGTCTCGACCGATGGTGGCCACCGTACGGCTCGTTCTCTCCAAAGGATGCAGGTAGTGTCAGCGTGCCGATGCTGTCGGGAGGGACGTGGCCGATCAGAAGAGCTTCGAGGAGGACGCGATGCAATTCGCTCCGCAGCTCTACTCGGCGGCCCTGCGGATGACGCGCAACCCTGCCGACGCGGAGGATCTCGTTCAGGAAACCATTCTCAAGGCCTACCGCGCCTATGACACCTTCACGGCGGGAACGAACCTGAAGGCGTGGCTGTACCGGATCCTCACGAATACCTACATCAACCGCTATCGCAAGCAGATGCGCCGGCCGACCGAGATGGACCTCGGTGACGCCGCGGACTTGTACCTCTACCGGCGGATCGGAGATTCGGGCCAGATCGCTCGCAGCGCCGAAGAGGAGGTCCTCGAACGGTTCGTCGACGCCGATGTCAAAGCGGCGGTCGATTCACTTCCCGAGAACTTCCGGCTTCCGGTGCTCCTCGCCGATGTAGAAGGTTTTTCCTACAAGGAGATCGCCGAGATCATGGATGTGCCGATCGGGACGGTGATGTCGAGGCTCCATCGTGGAAGAAAAGCCCTGGAGCGGGCGTTGTGGAGTTTTGCACGGGAACACGGACTCGCCGGGACGGATCATGAGTAAACGCAGCTGCGAGGAAGCGATCACCAGCGTCTACCTGTATCTCGACAATGAGCTCGGATGGGTGCACGCGGCCAAGATCAAGCGCCACCTTCGACACTGCGACGGATGCCTGGACGCGTTCCGGTTCGAAGAACAGTTGAAGGTCGTCATCCGCGAGCGGGTACGGGAAGAGCCGAAACAGGAGGTCCTGGACCGCTTGCGAGTCTTCTTGAAGGAACAGGAACCGGGGTTCGGAGACTGAGCCACCAGTTGGTTCTTGGCTGTCGGCTGTCGCAGTCGGCTGTCTAGGCTGCACTTGTCGTGACTGCGACTCAGATTCCGTGGGCTGTCTCCACCCGGCTTGCCTCGACCATTGCCGGGCACTACCCCCTCGAGGGGTCCTATCACGAGCGCCTTCTCGAACTGCAGGCACCGGAGTTCGTCGCACGTGCCGAGCCGCTCGTCGCAGAGGCGACCGGGCTCACCTCGGTGGGCATCCCTGAGGTCCGGGTCGTCACCAGGGCCGAGTGGGCAGAGCGGAACGTCGCCTTCTTCGCCCACCTCATGGCCCCCGTCGAGGATCGGCTCTCTGAACGGTTCTCCCGGCTGGGGGCCCTCGGACAGGGTGCCGGCTATCTGGCCCGAAGGGTCGTGGCCGCAGAGACCGGAGCGTTGCTCGGAGTGATGGCCCGGCGTGTCCTCGGCCAGTACGAGCTGGCCCTGCCCGCCAAGCTGGACGGAGATACGGTCTATCTCGTCGGCGCCAACATCCTCTCGCTCGAGAGAAGTCAACAGTTCCGTCCTGTGGAATTCAGGTTCTGGCTCGCACTCCATGAGTGCACGCATCGGCTCCAGTTCGTGGGGATTCCCTGGATGCGCGCCTACTTCCTCGACCTCGTGGAGGCGCTGATCTCATCGGCCGAGCCGGAGCCCGGTCGCTTGGCCCGCATCGCCGGCGAGTTTCGAGACGCCGCCGTCGAGGGCCGTCCGCTGATCGATGAGACCGGTCTGTTCGGACTCTTCGCGAACGACCACCAGCGGGCACTCGTCGACAAGGTCCAGGCGTTGATGTCACTGCTCGAAGGCCACGGGCACGTCATCATGGACCGGATCGGCGAAGGAATGCTCGTTACCCAGGCCCGCATGTCGAGCATCCTCAAACAGCGCAGAAACGATCCGCGTGCGGCCGCGTTCTTCCGGCTGACCGGCATGGAGATGAAATTCAAGCAATACGAGATGGGGGAGCGCTTCATCAAGACCGTCGAGCGTGAAGCCGGATGGGACGCAATCGGCATTGCATGGCGGGGTCCCGAGTTCCTCCCAACCCGTGACGAGATCGACGATCCGATCCGATGGCTGACTCGCGTCGCTTGAGTGCGCTCTCCCGCACGGTGCGGGCCAGAGCCGACATCCCCACAGGTCCGTGCGTCGTCGCCCTCTCGGGAGGTCCGGACAGCGCCGTGTGTGCGTGGGCCACGCTCCAGGCAGGAGCTGCCGTGCGCGCCGTCCACGTCGACCATGGTCTCACCGGATCCCCGATCGTGCGGGAGGCAGCCGTTGCGATCGCTGCGTTCCTTGGGATTCCGTTGCACATCGTTGAAGTGACCCTCGGTCACGGATCGTCACCGGAGGATCTCGCCAGAACCGCACGCTATCGGGCACTCGAGGCTGCTCTCGATCCGGGAGAGGTGCTGCTCACCGGCCACACGCGCGCTGACCAGGCCGAGACCGTGTTGGGCAATCTGCTGAGGGGCGCAGGGCCGGACGGGCTCGCGGGCATCCCGCGCCGAAGGGGGCGAATCGTTCGTCCCCTCCTGGAGGTGACACGATCGCAGACGCGAGAGCTCGCCACGCTGCTGGGGGTTCCCTGGGTCGAAGATCCGGCGAATCTCGAAGCGGGGCCTCGCAGGAATCTCATTCGCCGGGAGGCCATTCCCTATCTCGAGGGGCGCTTCAATCCATCGCTCGAACGAGCACTCGCGCGCACGGCCGACGCGCTCTCTGCGGAGAACGAGCACCTGGACCGGCAGGCGGAGCGGGTGCCCGTGGAGGTCACCACCTCCTCGGTTCGGCTGCCGGCGGCCGTCCTGGCGACGGTCGATCCTGTCATCGCAGCTCGAGCCGTTCGCAGGGCGTTGCGCATGATCGGCGGCCCGCACGCAGGCAACGCCCGCGACGTGCACCTCATCTTGGATATCGCCCGCGGGGTATCGGAGCGAGCCTGCTTGACCGGCAGTCTGGAAGCGGAGCGGCGCCGTGCGCTGGTCGTGCTTTCGCGGCCGGCGGCGGCGTCGGTTCCCGAGTCGGCCGCTTGGACACTTCCCGGCCGCACGGAATTCGGAGCCTGGTCCTTCGAGGCATGGGTCGCGGAAGCGACACCGACCGCGTTCCCCCTGAGCCGATTCGTCGAGGTCCTCGATGCGTCTGCGGTCCCTTCCACGGTCACGGTGCGGGCCGTGCGCGCTGGAGACAGGATCGCGATCGCAGGTGGCCACAAGGACGTGGCCGAAACGCTGGCGGAAGCCGGAGTTGCCGTGCCCGACCGTCCGGTCTGGCCGGTGGTCGTCGGCCCACGGGAGGAGGTCCTGTGGGTCCCGGGTGTGCGGCGCGCGGATCTCGGCTGGGTGGATTCGGCCACGAGGCGCTACCTTTGGGTCCGCGCGACTCGGGAGGATGCGTGAAGGTCGGGAAGACGCTCATCAGCGCCGAAGAAATCGAAGCCGCACTCGTCAAGATGGGCCGTGCCATATCCGCGGATTACGCCGGCAAGGATCTGCTGATGATTGCCGTCCTGAAGGGCGCCTTCATCACGTTGGCCGACTTGGCGCGTCACATCGAGATACCCGTCGAGTTCGACTTCATGGCCGTGTCTTCGTACGGCGCGGCCACCAAGACCTCCGGTGTCGTGAGGATCCTCAAGGATCTCGACCAGGAGATTGCGGGGCGCGACGTTCTCGTCGTCGAGGACATCATCGATTCCGGACTCACCCTCAACTACCTGCTCAAGAGCTTGCGGGTCCGGCGCCCGGAGTCACTCGAGATCGCGGCGCTGCTCGTCAAGAAGGACATTCAGCGGATCCCGATCGACGTCAAGTACACGGGTTTCGAGATCGGCCCTGAGTTCGTGATCGGCTACGGGCTCGATTACGCCGGCAAGTATCGTAATCTGCCGCATGTCGCGGTGATGGTCGAAGACGACGAGTAGCGGCTGTGCATTCGGTGTTTTGCACTTTGTATTTCGCGCTTCGTACCGCGACACGGCAGTGATGCAGGGTCGCGCGGCGGGTGAATCGGCTCCTGCCGGCGGCCGGCGCGTGCAGGCGGTCGTCCCTTCATGGAAGACTCGACAGATCCCTAACTTTGTAGCCGGTCAACGGCGATACTATGAGAGACCCAATCGTGCGTCGAGAGGCGTGAAACCGTCCCGCGAAGGGGCCTGAGGAGGCTTGTGAACCGCACCATTCGTTCGATCCTGGTCTACGGGATGATGGCCATGATCCTGCTGGTCCTCCTCCAGCAGTATGTCGGCACGACGGCAGAGCCGGATCAGGTCTCGTACAGCGAGTTCTGGAACGACATCGCTGCGGGCAAGGTCGCAACGGCGACCGTGATGCAGAAATCCAACGTGGTGACCGGCGAGTTCGTCGGTTCGGTCGACGGCACACCGGACTACAAAGTCGACTATCTGCAGGAGGACGAGAACGAGTTGTCCGCGGCGCTCAGGAACGCCGGTGTCGACGTGAAGGTCGACCCGGAGCCGGCCGGGTTCTGGGAGATCCTCATCACGTTCCTGCCCTGGCTGTTCCTCATCGGCTTCATGGTGTTCATCTTCATGCAGATGCAGGGATCGGGGAACCGGGTGATGCAGTTCGGCAAGTCCCGGGCGAAACAGGTGTCGCGCGACATGCCGAAGATCACCTTTGCCGACGTTGCCGGAGTCGACGAGGCCGTCGAGGAGCTGACCGAGCTCAAAGAGTTTCTCCAATCGCCGGACAAGTTCAGGGCGATGGGCGCCAAGATCCCCAAAGGCGTGCTGCTGTTCGGCCCCCCCGGCACCGGCAAGACGTTGCTCGCTCGTGCCGTCGCCGGTGAGGCAGGCGTACCGTTCTTCACGATTGCCGGTTCCGACTTTGTCGAGATGTTCGTCGGTGTCGGGGCATCACGGGTTCGTGACCTGTTCGAACAGGCCAAGGCACAGGCGCCGGCGATCGTGTTCATCGACGAGATCGACGCTGTCGGCAGGCATCGTGGTGCGGGCCTCGGCGGCGGACATGACGAACGAGAGCAGACACTCAACCAGTTGCTGGTGGAGCTCGACGGATTCGATGTCAACGCCGGCGTGATCGTGATCGCAGGGACCAACCGGCCGGACATCCTCGACCCTGCACTGCTGCGTCCGGGACGATTCGACCGTCAGATCGTCGTCGACCGCCCCGACCTGCCGGGTCGTGCAGCGGTGCTCGCGGTACACGCACGCGGAAAGCCGCTTGCCGACGACATCGATCTCGAGGTGTTGGCCCGTCAGACGCCCGGTTTCACCGGGGCGGACCTGGCCAACCTGCTGAACGAAGGAGCGTTGCTGGCGGCACGCCGCGGCAAGGACATGATCGGGATGGAGGAGCTCGAGGAATCCATCGAACGGGTCATCGCCGGCCCCGAGCGCAAGAGTAGGCTGATCTCCGAGGGGGAGAAGAAGATCATCGCATATCACGAAACCGGGCACGCGCTGGTCGGGTGGGCGCTCCCGATGGCCGACCCGATCCACAAGGTCACGATCATCCCCCGTGGTCGTTCCCTCGGCCACACGCAGTCTCTGCCGACGGAAGACAAGTACATCATGCGGCGTTCCGAGCTCGTCGATCAACTAGCGATGTTCCTGGGTGGCCGGACGGCGGAAGAGCTGGTCTTCGACGATCCGAGCACCGGCGCCGGCAACGACATCGAGAAGGCAACCGAGATCGCGCGCCAGATGGTGATGGAGTACGGGATGAGTGACCGGCTCGGGCCGATGAAGTACGGGCACGCCGACGGTGAGGTCTTCCTTGGTCGAGACTACGGCCGCCAGCAGGACTACTCGGACGAGGTGGCAGCGTTCATCGACGCCGAGGTGCGCAAGCTGATTTCCCAGGCACACCGGGAAGCCCGCCAGATTCTCGAGACCCATCGAGCCGCCCTCGACCGGATGGCGGCCGTGCTCATCGAGAAGGAAACGATCGATGCCGCCGAAGTCGCCGAGATCTTCAAAGACGTGCCGAAGTGGCAGCCCGTGAACAGTGACGGCATCCGCATCCGGGTTCCCGGCAGCACCCCGCCTGCCGGGGGAGTCGCCGTCGATCAAGCGGAACACACAGAAACCGTCTGATGGCACCGGCCCCGGACTTCGAAGCGATCGCCGGCGCGGTCCGTATGATCCTCGTAGCGATCGGTGAAGACCCCGAACGTGAAGGCCTCGCGGGCACGCCCGAACGCGTGGCCCGCATGTACGCGGAAGTGTTTGACGGGCTTCGTCAGGACCCCAAAGAGATCCTCGAGACGGTATTCGTCCAGGAGGAGCACCGCGAGATCGTCATGGTCAAGGACATTCCGTTCTACTCGATGTGCGAGCACCACCTCATCCCGTTCCACGGGAGAGCGCATGTCGCCTACCTCCCCAAGGGGACGCTCACGGGACTCTCGAAGCTCGCCCGCCTCGTTGAGGTGTTCGCCCGCCGGCCGCAGCTCCAGGAACGGCTCACGACACAGATCGCCGACACGTTGATGGATACCGTCGACCCGTACGGCGTACTGGTGGTCATCGAGGCCGAGCATCTGTGCATGAGCATGCGCGGGGTGAAGAAACCCGGCGCGATCACGACGACATCCGCTGTTCGGGGCGCCTTCGCCAAGAGCGCGGCGACCCGCTCCGAAGCGTTCGCACTGCTGTTCGGGAACCGATGACCTGGCAGGCGCGCGGCGTGGCCCTTCCCGGCAGGGCACTGATCATGGGCATCGTCAATGTCACCCCCGACTCGTTCTCCGACGGCGGCCGATTCTTCGATCCGGACGAGGCCATTGCGCTGAGTGTTCGCCTCGTCGCGGATGGTGCCGACATCATCGACGTCGGGGGGGAGTCGACCAGGCCAGGGGCGGAGCCGGTGCCGGCCACCGAAGAGATCAGGCGGGTCACGCCGGTCGTTGCAGCGCTCGCAGGCGAAGGCATCGTCGTCTCCATCGACACCACCAAGCCCGAGGTTGCCCACGCTGCACTGGAGGCGGGAGCATCGATCGTCAACGACGTGTCTGCGCTCGGCACGGCCGGCATGGCCGAGGTCGTCGCCGGATGCGGGGCCGGGCTCGTACTCATGCACATGCAGGGAACCCCTCGCACGATGCAGACCAATCCGACCTACGGCGACGTCGTCGCGGAGGTCAGGGACTTTCTCGTCGATCGGGCATCGTTCGCGCAGGGTCACGGCATCTCGTCGGACTGCATCGCGATCGACCCGGGCATCGGATTCGGTAAGACGATCGCTCACAACCTGGCGTTGCTGGCAGACGTCGGGGTCCTCGTGAAGACGGGCTACCCGGTCGTGATCGGAACGTCTCGCAAGTCGTTTCTCGGGGCGCTGACGGGAGAAAAGCGACCGGAACGTCGCGACGTGGCCACGGCGGCGACTTCGGCGATGGCGGTGGCCGCGGGAGCTTCGGTCGTTCGGGTACACAATGTTGCCATTTCTCGACCTGCCGTGCAGGTTGCCGACGCTATGGTTCGATATGGAGGCGGACTGTCATGACGGGACTGGAACCAAGAGCGTTTACGTGGGTGATCAAGGGACGCCTGGCAGTGTGTGAACGAGTCGGCGGCTACGGCATTCAGCATCGCCGGGTACGCCGTGAAGAGGAGATCGTCTGGCTGCGCAGCGGGGCGGGCATCAATACGGTCGTGAGCCTGCTCGCCGGGGGACAGAACGTGGCGAACTATCAGGATGCCGGCTTCGCCGTGTTCCACGAACCGCTCGTCGGGGAGTATGAACAGGGAGATGTCGATCGAGTGTTCAGTGCTCTCGATCTCGCGCTGTCGGATCCGGACAACGTCGTTCTCGTGCACAGGGACCTGGTCGATGACACGATCGCCGGCCTGCTCGCCGGCTACCTGGTCCACTCGAAGCTGGTCACCGATCCGATCCTCGCCATCGCCGTCATCCAGGAGATCCTCGGTCGGCCGCTCGGTCCGGAGGGCCGCGCGCTCGTTCCCGTCGGAGCCTGAGGCCCCGATGAACGGACAGATCAAACTGGACGGCATCCGGGTCTTCGCGCACCACGGGGTGTTCCCCGAAGAACGACAGGCCGGCCAGACGTTCGTGATCGATGTGACGATGCACCTGGATCTCGAGCCGGCCGTAACGACGGACGATCTGACGGCGACGATCGACTACGGGGCACTCGCCCAGGCCATCCATGATCGTGTCGCCGACGAGAGCTGGGGTCTCATCGAACGTGTCGCCGGCCGTGTGGCCGATCTGGTGATGGAGGACAAGCGGGTCGAGGTGGTCGAAGTGACCGTGCACAAGCCGGAGGCGCCGATCACGGTGCCGTTCGACGATGTGTCGGTGACGATCCGGCGGAGTCGATGACACGGGCGGCGGTCGCGTTCGGTTCGAACCTGGGCGATCGGATCGGTTATCTCCAGACCGCCGTCGCCGCCCTCGCCGGTCTTGGTGAAGTTGAGGCCGTGTCGTCGGTGTATGAGACCGCGCCGGTCGGCGGGCCGGAGCAGGGACCGTATCTGAACGCCGTCGCCGTCGTCGAGACGGACCTGGAACCCCACGAGTTGCTCGACGGCCTGCTCCAGATCGAGCAGCGGGCCGGCAGGGAACGGATGGTCCAATGGGGGCCGCGAACCCTCGACCTGGACCTGATCCTGTATGGCGACCGGGTGCTCGATGATGAGCGTCTGACGGTGCCGCATCCGCGAGTCGCGGAACGCCGGTTCGTCCTGGAGCCGCTCGTGGAGGTGTGGCCGGACGCGGTGATGCCCGATGGGGGATCGGTCGCCGGCCTGCTCACCGGCGTACAAGACCAGAAGGTGTCGCGGATCCAACAACGGTTGAGTACTCGTCCGGAGACGTTCACGTCTCGGGGTGGCTGGTGGGTGACGATGCAGGGCGTGGTACTCGTCGCGGCGGCGGTGGCACTACTCATCGATGCGGGCTCGCTGCCCTGGCCGGCTTGGGTCGTCTGGTTGGGCGCGATCCTGGCCGTTACGGGTCTGGTCCAATCCCTGTTCGGGTCGCGGTACCTGGGTTCGAATCTGACGCCGTATCCGCAGCCGCTGTCCTCGGGGAATCTCGTGGCCTGCGGGGTCTATCGGTGGGCGCGGCATCCGATCTACGGGGGGATCGTGTTGATGCTCGTCGGTGCAGCGCTGTTCCGGCTCAGTCTTGTTGCGTTGGTCGTCGGGTTCGTCGGCGCCGCGTTCTTCTGGATGAAGGCCGGCTTCGAGGAGGAGCGTCTCATGGAGCACTACGCCGGGTACGCGGCGTACAAGGCGCAAGTGAGGAAGCGGCTGATCCCCTGGATCCTGTGACGATCAGGATTCCGGCGACAGCTCCCAGACCTGGGCGTTCCACAACAGACGGGAGCCTCGCCGGGTGACGGTGACGATCTTGCGGTCGATCAGGTCTTTGAGGGTGGCGCTTGCCGCCAGGTGGCTCGGCAGGGGGATCGGCCGGTTGGTGAGCGCCTTGACTCTCCCATAGAGGGCGCGAGCCCGCTGGATGATCGCGGTTTCGTCCTGGAGGGTGCCCGTTGGCAGGAAGAGCCTTCCCATCGGCCGGAGCCTGCGTTTGGCCTCCTCCAGCATGCGGATCGGCAGCTCGCTGCCACGTGGACCACCGCCGCCCTTGGTCGGGAACCAACCGCTGTCGTCGGCGAGCTGGTCCGGGATGCCCGAGACGTCGCCGATGATCACGTCGGCTTCTACGTGGTCGGGAATCGGTGCGAACAGGTCACCCTGGTAGAAGGTGATCCTGTCGGCGACACCTTGCTCGACGGCGTTCGCCGAGCCGACCTCCACGACGTCGGGGCTCTTGTCGACCGCGTACACCCTGGATGCTCCGAGCTTCGCGGCGATGATCGCAAGGATTCCCGAACCGCAACCGATGTCGATGACGATGTCGCCAGGCTCGATGTGCAACGCCTCGGCGAGGAGCCTGGAGATCGTGGACGGCTGGAACGTGGTGTCGGAGATTCGTAGACGTATGGGCCCCAGTCGGCCCTTCCAATCGACGATTCTGTTGTCCATGGCGCTTCCCTCGTACGGTGAACTCACCCTATTCGGTTTCCGGGCGTGTGTGCGGCCGATCTCAGGATGAGACTCGCCGTGTGGATGTTAGGTTGCAGACCGGCCGCTACGCTGCGCCGCTATGACCGGCGGAGGAAGATGATCGATCGATTGCTCACCACGTTTGGGGTGTGGTCCCCGCTGCTCGTCTTCGCTCTCGCCGCAGGGGAGAGCGCCGCGTTTCTCGGACTGTTCCTGCCCGGAGAAGTGACGGTGATTCTCGGTGGGGTGCTCGCCGGAGCCGGGGTCGTGCCCTTGTGGGCGATGCTGGGAGCGGCAGTCCTCGGTGCGGTGATCGGTGACTCGATCGGGTTCTGGATGGGCGGCCACTTTGGACCGGCGTTACTTCGCAGGCCACGCCTCGCCAGGTTCTCCGGGCGGCTCGACGCAGCCGAGGAAAGTCTGGCCCGACGGGGCTGGTCGGCGCTGGTCGTCGCACGGTTCACATCGTTCCTGCGCGCAGTCGTCCCGTTCGCTGCCGGCATGGCGAAGATGCCATACGGGCGATTCGTCGTCGGCAACGTGATCGGCGGCGTGCTCTGGGGGAGCGCCCTCACGCTCATGGGGTATCTCGCCGGCGACAACTGGCAGAAGGTGGAACACTGGCTGCTACGTGGCGGCTTGATGCTCGCGGGTGCACTTGTCGTGCTCGGTGTCATCGTGTGGGCGAGCCGTTGGGTTGCGGGGCATCGTGAGAAGGTGCTGGGATGGCTCGACCCGTTATTGCGGACGCGTGGTGTTCGAGTCCTCGTGGAACGGTTGGAGGGCCCCTCGAGACGGATGGTTCCTCTCTTGTATCTGTGGCCGGTCGCGGTGGTGATCGTCGGTGGCCTGTGGCTGTTCGGTGGGCTTCTCCAGGACCTGCTCGGGCAGGAGGAGTTCTTCTTTTTCGACAAACGGGCACTCGAGTACGTGGCTACTCACCAGATACCGGCCGTCGTGCAGGCGGCACGGTGGCTCAGCACGACCATTCCCCAGTGGGCCACGATGGCGGTCGGCGCCGGTGTCGCCGCGATCATGATGTGGCGACGCCACGCGGCCCGCGCGATCGGGGTTCTCGTGGCCGTCGCCGGGCAGTGGCTGATCGTCGAGGTGACACAACTCGCGGTCGACCGGTCTGCACCATCGCTCACCGCGCTGGGCTCACGTGGGGACTACGGGTTCCCGTCCGAGTACATCGCCGCACTCGTCACGCTCCTCGCGATCCTCGCCTGGCCGTGGCGGCCGGAGGGGTGGCGCACCACCACGTTCCGCTTCGGCGCCGCGACGCTGATCGCAGCCGTCGTGGGCTTCTCTCGCCTGGTGCTGCTCCTCGAGTACCCGTCGGACGTGCTCGCCGGTGCTGCCGTTGGAGTGGGATGGACGGTGATGGCGCTCAGCCTCTCCGACCCGCGTACCCGGGTGGCACTCGCCAGGGCTGTGAAGCGCTCCCGGAAGTAGCGCTTGTCGAAATACCCGGTATCAGGTATCCGGTAGCGCGTATCAGGTCAGACGAGCACGGAGAGCGCCGGGAACGCGACGTCGGAGACACCGAAATCTGGAGCGACGAGCCGATCCCGGAGCGGCGTGACATCCGTCTGCTTCAGCATGAGGGACCGCAGCACCCCGGCGCCTCCCGTGGCACCGGCGAGTTGGAAGCCGACGATACGACCGTCCTCCAGAAACACCTTGCGCATCTGGTCACCCATGCGCCATCGCAACTCCTCAGACCCGCTACTCGTACCGACCGCTATCACCGGCACGCCGAGATGTTTCAGGCTGTTCATCCTCTCGGAGCCCGCATAGGCGCCGGCGTAGCCGGCGAGACGGTCGGCTACCGCTCTCGCCTGAGCGACCGCGTTCGGGAAGATGGCATGAACATATCGTTCGTCGGTGAAGCGATCGAACGTCTCGGCGACATCACCGACTGCGCTGATATCGGGGATGTTGGTTCGAAGGTGATCGTCGACGCGTATACCCCAGCCGACATCGAGGCCTGAACCGGCGAGGTAGTCGACGTTCGGCTTTGCGCCGGTGGCGGCGACGTAGGCGTCGGCCGTCAGCGGCTCAGTGGACTCGAGCACGAGGTTCTTCACGCTCGTGGTGCCTTCGAAGCCGGAGGCCTTGGCTTCCAGGCGAACGACGATTCCCCGACGTTGCAGTTCGGCCAGCACGATTGATGCGGTCTCCGGGTCGAGCATCCTTGGCATCAGTCGATCCATCATTTCGACCATGGTGACGTGCACACCGAGTTCGGTCAGCAGGAGGGCGACCTCCACGCCGATGAAGCCGGCACCGACGACGAGAGCCTGTTCCACACGGCCTTGGCGGACCTCGTCGACGAGTTTGGATGCTGCAGTCAACGATTTGAAGTTGAAGATGCCCGAGAGATCCCGTCCGTCGATTGGCACGTACAAACTGCTCCCGGAGGCGATGACCAGATGGTCATACGAAACGTGACCGGCCCCATCGAGTGTTACCTGCTTGGAGGACGGGTCGATCTCCAGGACCTGGGTGCCGGATCGGTAGACGATGCCGAGACGGTCGCAGACGTCACGACCTTTCCAGTAGAACGACTGCTCCCTTCCGGTCACGAAGAAGTCCGCCATCGCCGGAGGTGCGTACGGCGGGTACGGTTCCGCAGAGATCATCACGATGTCCGTATCGACGCCGTGTCCTCGGAGCGTCTCTGCCACGGTAACGCCGGCGGGACCGGCCCCAATGATCACGACTTTCATCAGCTCAGCTCCTGCTCGGTCTTGATGAGGATGTCACACAGTTGGGTGACGCCGTCGGTGAATGGCGTATGGGAGCCGTCGAACAGGGAGCTCAAGTCCGGCTCCGTTTCGAGCACGCGCTCGTCGAATGGGAGCGCATGCAGCGAGGTGAACGAGAATCCGCCTTCGGCCTCGATACGACCGAGGGTACGTTCGACGTCTTCTGCCTTTCGAACCCGGTTGATCACGAGATGCACGGCGGGAATGTCAAGTCCTCGCGCCAGCCGTGCGGTGTTGACCGCCACCTGGATGCCGTTGAACGTCGGATCCGACAACACCACGGCCTGGTGGAACCCCTTGGCGATCGCCCGACCGAAGTGCTCGACTCCGGCTTGCGTATCCATCAGGATCACTTCATCGTCGCGAAGGGAGAGATCCCCGACGATGGCGTCGAGCAGCGCGTTCTCCGGGCACAGGCAGCCTGCTGCCGGCACGGTCACGGTCCCCATGGCGAGCACGCGAATGCGGTCGTTCGCCGGTACGGCGAATCGATCGACCACGTCGCGCACGTCGGGGTTCAGCCGGAACAGCAGCCCCCACCCTTCTCCGGGTCTGGCTCCTGTCTTCTCCTCGACATAGTCCGCGTTCCGGCTGAGGGGAACGATTTCCCGAGCCTGGTCGAACGGAAGTCCGAGGGCGTACGGAAGGTTCATCTGTGGGTCGGAATCCACCGTCAAGACGGCATAGTCGCGGCGGCCGAGGAGCCCGGCGAGGAGGGCGGTGAGACTGGTCTTGCCCACGCCCCCCTTGCCGGTGACGACCACGCGGAAGCCATCGAGGGGGCCGGCGGTGTGCCGGATCCCATGTTCATGGCCGTGATCGCTCATACCCCTGCTCCGACCTCCTCCGGCATCGCGATGCTGTCCGGTTCGATGAACGGCAAGCCGAGAGCCTTTCGCTTGGCTTCTATGTGGCGCCGGATCAACACTGCTGCTCGTTCCGGGTCCGGTTCGACTGCGAACGTGGCTCCAACGACGCCCTCGAGCCCGTCGGTCAGGAGGTTGACGACGTTCTTGCTTCCAAAGATCGGTGGTTGCACACCCAGCACCGTGTAGATGCCGCTGGCCACGACGTACGCACCGATGGCGACGGCCTTCTCCGAATACCATTCAGGTGCCGCGCCGGCCATCGGAAGATCCGAGATGTCGACACCCAGATGGTTCGCGAGGGCTGCTGCCAGCACGAGGATGCGGCTGTTGTCCACACACGACCCCATGTGTAGAACCGGCGGGATGCCGAGAGCCTTGGCGATGCCCCCGAGTCCCGCGCCTGCGAGAACCGCAGCTTCGGGAAGCAGGTGGCCTGCCTTGCCGTTGGCAATGGCGGCACAACCGGTGACGGCGACCAGGATGTCGTTCTCGATGAGCCGCAGCGTCAGGGTCATATGGCCCTTGTCCTGGGGGATCTTCGGGTTGTTGCATCCGATGACCCCGACCGCACCGCGAATCTGTCCACTCTTGATGGCATCCACCAGCGGTTCGGGGGTACCCCCCAGCGCGCCGAGGATCGCTTCGACGGAGAAGCCGGCCATCATCGGTACCGGTCGCCCGGGGATCAGGATCCGATCCGGGATACGGTTGCCGAATGCTTCGACCGCCGTGCTCACGATCTGCTTGCCGATCTCGAGACCCCGGTGAGGGTCGAACGAGATGTGGGTCGCACCCGGGAACTTCGCCTTGTCGGCCGTCGAGATGATCTGCGTGTGGAAGCACTTGGCCACGTCGGTCACCGACGGCATGATGCACTGGTAGTCGACGACCATCGCCTCGAGTGCCCCGGTCATGATCACCAGCTCCTGCATCAGGTGGTTGCCGGCCATCGGCACCCCTTTGCGCATCAGGAGTTCGTTGCCGGTGCAGCACAGCCCGACGAGGTTGATGCCTTCGGCGCCCAGCTCCTTCGCTCTGGCGACCAGCTCGGGATCCGTCGCCGCCTGGACGATCACATCGGACAGCAGCGGGTTGTGACCGTGCAGCGCGATGTTCACATACTCCTCTTTGAGCGTCGCGAGGTTGACCTGGGACATGACCGGTTCCGGTGTGCCGAACATCACGTCCGACAGCTCGGTGGCGACCATCGACCCTCCCCAGCCGTCGGCGAGGCTCGTGCGCAGGCCGTGCAGCAGGATGTTGACGTAGTCGTTGTCGACACCCATGTGGGTACGGTGCAGCATCTCGACGTTTTCGCGGTCGATGCCGCGAGGGGTGATGCCGAGTGCTGACCACTTGGCCCTGCGCGCCTCGGGAACGCGGTCCAGGAATCCGATGCGCTCCTGACGGCTTCCGTAGTCCTCGAAGATGGCCTCGGCCAGTTCGACGGCAACATCGGCGGCCGGCCGTCCGCTGGAGGCGATGCCGTAGTCCGCGGCCAGATGCTTCAGCTTCGTTTCGTCCTTGATCTCGTACCCGCTGGTACCTCCTTGGGCGGTCTCGAGGAAGACTTCGAGGATGTCACGGCCGTGGTCCGAATGTGCGGACGCGCCGGCAGCGATCGATCGGCCCAGGTTTCGGGCGACGATGGTGTCGGCATCGGCACCACAGACGCCCTTCTGGGGACCTTCGCCAAAGGGATCGACGCGACACGGACCCATCGAACAGTTGCGGCAGCTCACGCCCATCAGACAGTATCCGCACTGAGGCTGCTGGGCGGCGAGGCGTTCCCACACGGTGTCGATACCTTCGACATGGGCCCGGCGCAGCATCACCTGGGCATCTGCCATGATGCTCTGTTTCTCAATTCGACTCGTCATCAGACTCCTCCCGCCACGTGTGCGACTTCCTTGCCCCAGGCTCGCCAGCCGGCCAACGTATCAGGCTCCTCCGAGGCCACGCCGGTGGCGGCGTTGATCGTGACCGCTGTCTTCTGGATACGTTCCTCTCTCAGGAGGTCGTTCAGTTCTCCGTAGACGAGCGCATCCGCCTTGCACACTTCGACGCACGCCGGTTCCTCGCCACGCTGGATGCGATCGAAACATCCGTCGCACTTCGTGGAGGCGATACGAGGCGCCGCCGCGTTGGCTTGCAGATGGAACGTGATCGCCGAGAACGGGCACACCATGGCGCACATCGCACAGGCGATGCACTTGTCGATGTCGACGAGCACGACACCGAACTCGTCGTCATGGATGATGGCTCCGGTCGGGCACACCTGCCGGCACGGTGCGGGGTCACAGTGGTGGCAACGATTAGGGAACGAGCTACCCATCCATGGCCCGGGCTCCACGTGGATCCGGGGCTTGGGTGGGGGGCTTTCGAAGATTGCGAGGTACGGATCCTTGCTCCTGGAATGCTCGACCGCGCAGGCGAACTCACATTGCCGGCAGCCGATACATCGTTGTGGATTTACGAACACTGTTTTCACATGACCACTTCCTTGTGCGATTGTCGGGTGGGTCGTGCGCATGACGGTGGGGCCCGTCGCCCGGGAGTCTGTTGGGCAATGCAAGGCACGTATCTCGACGACCGTGTAGCGCCCTGCGATGCAGTCAGCGACTGCGCTTTGTTACGCCAGAGCCGTCGCGCTCGCCCCGCGATCTCGAATCGACCTGAGGTTGCGATACGAAATACGAAGTACCGAGTACGAGATGAGTGACATGCACAGTCGCCGATCCACGCACCGGCGTTACTCAGGAGACTTCTGGCCGGACAACTGGAAACTACCCCATGGTGTTTTCAACGCTAGTCCTGAGCGTGTGGTCGTGCGGCCCGCGACCCGTTCTTGCGGCAGACCGCGAGAACGGGGGGTAGCCTGTTATCCGGTCGGGTACCGCGGACTCGAACCGGGAGGTTCCCTTGAACATCATCCTTGCCGGACCAGGGCGTGCAGGCACGGCGCTGTGTCTGGCTGCAGCGGCGGCAGGGCATCGCGTCGTCGCCGTGCTCGGACGCCGGCCGGAAGCCGTCAAGGACGCAGCGGCACGATTCGGCGCTTCCACCCTCGGTCTCGACGACGATCTGCCCGTTGCGGACCTGCTCGTGGTGGCGGTACATGACGACGCTATCCAAGAGGTCGCCGAGCGATTGGCGCCGCGTGTGCCCAACGTCGATGCTGCGGTCCACCTCAGTGGTCTGAAACCGGCATCGACGCTCGCCTCGCTGGCCGGTGCGGGTCCGGCAATCGGAGTGCTGCACCCGCTCCAGACGCTGCCGACGCCCGAAGCCGGAGCTGCGGCCCTTCCTGGTTCATGGTTTGCCGTCACCGCACACGACCCCGGGCTCCAATCGGATCTCGAGAATCTTGCCCGGTCGATCGGGGGGCACCCCTTTACGCTCGACGATGAAGATCGGGCCCTCTATCACGCTGCTGCCGCGACCGCAGCGACCGACACGGTCGCCGTGCTGGCACTTGCAGCCAAGTTGTTCGCGGCGGCAGGGGTTCCTTTCGATGCGGCCCGTCCGCTCGTTGAGGCCGTCGTCGCCAACGCATTCCGGCTCGGTCCGAAGGAATCGTTGACCGGTCCGATTCAGCGAGGCGACGTGGGGACGGTCGTCGCTCAACTCCAGGCTGTCGCCGATCGTGTACCGGAGGAGGCCGATCGGTTCCGGATGCTCGGCAGGTTCGTAGCCGAACTGGCGGGGACCAGAGGCATCTTCGAGGAGATCCTGTGAACATCGTCACCACGTTCGAGGATGCCCGGGCGGCGAGGCGGGGCGTCGTCGCCCTCGTGCCGACGATGGGTTACTTCCACGAGGGGCACCTGTCATTGATCCGCAGCGCACGCACTGCCGCCGACACGGTGCTGGTCAGCCTGTTCGTCAATCCTCTCCAGTTCGGCGAAGGTGAGGACCTGGACCGGTATCCCCGCGATCTGGATCGGGACGCCTCGCTTGCCGACGATGCGGGCGCCGACGTGCTGTTCGCGCCTTCCGCCGAGACGATGTACCCGGTGAGCCCGGCGATGAGCGTGACCGTCGGTTCGCTCGCAGACCACCTCTGTGGCGCCTACCGGCCGGGGCATTTCGAGGGTGTGGCGACGGTGGTCGCCAAGCTCTTCGCCGGCCTTCAGCCGGACCTCGCCTTGTTCGGGCGCAAGGACGCCCAGCAGCTCGCGGTCCTGCGTCGACTCGCCGTGGACCTGTCGTTTCCCGTTCGGGTGATCGGCCGGCCCATCGTGCGCGAACAGGACGGGCTGGCGCTCTCGAGCCGCAACATCTACCTGTCGGCGGATCAGCGCCGATCCGCGCTGGCGTTGTCGCGTGGCCTTGCACGCTCCGCCCTGGCCGCACTCGACGGGGAGCGGTCCGCGGCCGCATTGGAGTCGATCGTCCGGACCGAATGCGAGCAGACTCGCGGAGTCGAGGTGCAGTACGTGCAACTCGTCGACGCTCAAACGGTGCAACCGATTCCGGAACTCGACCGTGACGCGTTCCTGGCCATCGCAGCTCACGTCGGGAAGACACGCCTCATCGACAATGTCCACTTCTGGCTGGATGGAGACAAGCTCACCTACGAACTCGGCGAACGTCTCGACCGGGCGACGATTCTGGGAGGCAACTGACATGCTGCTCGCCATCGACATGGGCAATACACAGACGGTCGTAGGGCTGATGGAGGGCCCGAAGCCGGCTCACCACTGGCGGCTCGCGACCGACCGTGCCCGCACCGCCGACCAGTATCGGCTCCTTCTCCAGGGATGCTTCGATCTCGACGGTATCGACGCCGAGGAGGTCACCGGCGTTGTCATCTCATCGGTGGTGCCGCACGCCACCGAGGCGCTTCGCACCGCCGCCGCCTTGTTCGACTCTGCAGAAGTCCTCATCGTGGAACCGGGCATCAAGACCGGCATGCCGATCCTGATCGACAATCCAAGGGAGGTGGGCGCGGACAGGATCGTCAACGCGGTTGCCGCGAGGCACGCCTACGGGACTCCCGTCGTGGTCGTGGATTTCGGCACTTCGACCAACTTCGACGTCGTTTCCAGGGAAGGCGAGTACCTCGGCGGAGCGATCGCTCCAGGCCTGGAAGTCTCCATGGATGCACTCGTGTCGGCGACCGCGGCGCTTCGCCGAGTTGCCCTCGAGCCGCCTCGCGCGGCGACAGGCAAAGGCACCGTCGAGGCGATCCAGTCGGGGCTGCTCTACGGGCATGCGGGCCTGGTCGACGGGATCATGACTCGAATCGTTGACGAGCTGGGCCCGGACACCGCTACGGTTGCCACGGGAGGGCTTGCATCGGTGATCGTTCCGCATTGCCACACCGTCGACGATATCGACGAGTTCCTGACGCTGTCCGGTCTCCGGCTGCTCTGGGACCGCAACGCGGGGTAAGGTGCTGCGGCCATGACCGATGAACACGAGACTCCGCCTTCTGACGAGGATCCCCTTGTCGCACACCCACTGACCGCACGGCGTCTTGCCAAGGTGGAGGCGTTGAGGGCGCTCGGCGAGGAACCCTATCCGCAGCGTTTCGAGAGGACCGTCACTGCGGCCGACCTGGCCGGGGAGTACGCGGATCTCGATCCGGGATCGTCGACAGGGACGACGGTGTCGGTTGCGGGCCGGGTGGTCAACATCCGGCGGCTCGGCAAGCTGAGCTTCTGTGTCTTGCAGGACGTCACCGGACAGATCCAGCTCTTCGTCGACAGGCGCACCATGGGCGATGACCGTTTCGAGCGGTTCGACGAGGACATCGACACCGGCGACTGGGTCGGAGCGACCGGCGAGGTCATCACGACCCGCCGAGGCGAACTGAGCGTGCGTACCAGCGAGATCCGTCTGCTCTCCAAGGCGCTTCGGCCGCTGCCGGAGAAATGGCATGGGCTCCAGGACAAGGAGCGCAGATTCCGCCAGCGGTACCTCGATCTGATCGCCAACGAGCAGGCCAGGCGTGTCGCTCAAGTGCGGATCGACACGGTCGCCGCGCTCCGCAGCGCCTTCGTCGACCAGGGGTTCGTCGAGGTGGAGACTCCGATGCTGCAATCCGAGGCCGGCGGCGCGCTCGCTCGGCCGTTCGTAACCCACCACAACGCGCTCGATATCGACATGTACCTTCGCATCGCCACCGAGCTGCACCTCAAGCGGCTGGTCATCGGAGGGATGGAGAGAGTCTTCGAACTGGGCAGAGTCTTCCGCAACGAGGGAATCGACGCCACACACAACCCCGAATTTACGACGCTGGAGGCGTACCAGGCGTTCGCCGACTATCACGACGTGATGGACCTGATGGAAGGCGTCATCGGTTCGGTTGCCGAGGCCGCCTCGGGCGGAGTGGTCATCGAGTACCAGGGCAGGACGTTGGATTTCACACCGCCCTATCGGCGCGTCCGGCTTCTCGATCTGGTCGCCGACGCGACCGGCGTGGAGATCTCCTTCGACCGCACGCGCGAGGAGTTGGCCGACGTGTGCCGCCGGCATGGCATCTCGGTGCATCCCGTCTGGGGCAAGGGCAAGCTGATCGTCGAGCTGTACGAGCGGCTGGTGGAGCCCAACTTGTGGGAGCCGACGTTCGTGATCGACCATCCGAAAGAGACCTCCCCGCTCGCCAGGGAGCATCGTGATGATCCGAACCTGACAGAACGGTTCGAGCTGTTCGCCGGGGGGATGGAGTTGTGCAACGCGTTCAGCGAGCTGATCGACCCTGTCGACCAGCGGGCGCGGTTCGAGGCTCAGGCCCGGGCCAAGGCCGAAGGCGAGGAGGAGACCCACCCGGTGGACGAGGACTTCCTCCGGGCACTCGAATACGGGATGCCACCCACCGGCGGTCTCGGGATCGGTGTGGATCGGCTCGTGATGCTGCTCGCCGACGAACCGACGATTCGTGAAGTGGTTCTGTTTCCGACGATGCGCCCCGAATAGCCGTTCTCGTCACACTTCGACGGGTCGGTTCCCGTCGACCGTCACGAGAGCAGGGTGGTGAGGCGCCGCACGGCTTCGGTGATGTCTCCGGTCGACTCGGCGTAGGAGAACCGCACGTACCGATTTCCTTTGGCCGGGTCGAAGTCGATTCCCGGCGTGACCGCCACGCCGGTCTTCTCCAGCCATGTGCGGCAGAGCTCCTGGCTGTCGTCGGTGAGGTGTGAGACGTCGGCGTAGACGTAGAAGGCGCCATCGGCGGGAGCGAGCTTCGTGATTCCGGCAGCGGCGAGGCCTTCGATGAGGATCCGGCGGTTGGCCGCGTAGCGATCGACGTTGGCGTCGAGCTCGGCCGTGGAGTCGAACGCGGCGATCGCGGCGACCTGCGAAAGTGCCGGCGCAGAGATGAACAGGTTCTGGGCGAGTCGTTCCACGGGACGGACGAGGTCATCCGGCAGGATCAACCATCCGAGGCGCCATCCGGTCATCGAGTAGTACTTGGAGAAGCTCTGCACGACGACAGCCGATTCGGCGTATGCCGCAGCCGTCGGCGCCACCGGCCCGTAGGTGATTCCGTGGTAGATCTCGTCCGACAGCATGCGGATGCCGCGTTCCTGTGTATAGGAGGCGAGGGTCTGCATCTCTCTGGTCGTGAGAATCGTTCCGGTCGGGTTTGCGGGGCTGGCGACCACGAGACCGTCGAGCGGTCCTGCGGCGTCCAGCAGTCTCGGCGTCGGATTGAACCTGGTACCGGGACCGACCGGGATCGGCGCGACCGTGATGTCCAACGCTTCGAGGATGTTGCGGTACGCCGCATATCCGGGTTCGGTGATCGCCACCCGATCGCCGGCGTCGAACGCGGCGAGCGTTGCGAGCACGAACCCTCCTGATGCTCCGACCGTCACCGCTACACGTTCGACCGGCACCTCGACGCCGTACGCCTCCTCGTAGTGGGTTGCGATCCGGTCGCGAAGCTCCGGGATGCCGGTGGCCTCCGTGTAGCCAAGCCGATCGGTCTGTAGCGCCTCTGCGGCCGCTCGGCGTACCCCCGCCGGTGCGGGCGTCGATGGCTGACCGACTTCGAGATGGAGCACATCACCCACTATCCGTCCTCGTTCTGCGGCGGCTTTCATCACCTCCATCACGTAGAACGGAGCGACCTTGGATCGGTGAGAGGACTTCACGCCCTGGAGGGTAGCTCGCGCGCCGGCGGCTCCCGTGGCGGGGAGGATTCGTCGCCGACAACGGTTCGGGTACGGGGTCAGGTCCCTGTCAGCTCGCCGTCGACGGTGAGTGTGCGACCGAATGCATCGATACCGGAGAGCGTGCCGGTGACGGTCACCGCATCCCCGGGCTGGAAGCCGCTTCCGGCGGACGCTGCGACGACTGCGGTGATAGTCAGCGGGCCGAACAACTCGGTGTCGATGGATCCGACGTCGACCGTCACGCCTGATTCCGATCGCTCGGCCACCGTGCCGTTCCACCGGATCTGTCGCCCCGCGTATCGTTCTTCGAATATCGCCGTCATCTGAAAACTGAGAAGGTGACCTCCGAAGAGCACCTCCGCAACATCGAGCGGATCGGGTCCGGCCTGCGAGGTGTCGGGTGCGGACTCGGGGACGATGTCGCTCGGTTCCGACATCGGGGAAACCATCACGAACTCACTCGTCTCGGAATCGAGCATCATCTCGGGAGATGTCTCTGCGGCCAGTGGCTCCTCGGGAAGGAGCTCCTCGAGTTGCTGCGGCAGGAACGGGTCCGGTGCCAGCAGAGGCGGGACGGCGAAATGGGAGGTGACGCGCCGTTGTTGCGTCTCCCCGCATTGCGCGACAACCTTGCCTGCGGTGAGGAGACGCTGTGCCGTCTGCACGATCTTGTCCGGTTTGCGTTCAACGACCTTGCGGTCGAACACGATGTGGTCGTCGGTGATCTTCGCTGCCGGCAGCGCCTCCAGGAGTTCGCGTACCGTCTCGCGCACCGACGGGGTCAACACGGTCGCCAGCTGGTCCGGGTCGGTGGTCTTGACCGTGAACTCCTCATCGAACGTACTGTCGCCCGTCTCGGCGTCCTGGGCTCCCAGGAACTCGGAGATTCTCGAGATTCCCGTTTTGGAGGTCACCTGCAGGCCCACGTTGAGCGACGGATACCGAACGCGATACCTCGTCGCCTTCGATCTGCCGGATGAACGCACCTCGATCGTGAGGTGCAACCCGTCGACCGAACCTTCGATCTTTGGAGGGGCCAGGAGGTTCTTCTTGCGATAGGCGATGCCAAGCACGCGAGCTGCCGCTTTCCACGCTCCGGCGAGCTGACTGTTCGAGAACAGAGACAGGATGCCGATGCCGATGGCGATGGTGAATAGGAAAGGAAAATCCATGCAGATCAGTGTACGGAATAATCACCGAATGCGTACGGCAAGATGTCCGGATCGGCACCGACCAGCCGGTACCAGGTCCTACGAACGTGCGTACTCGACCTGGGCCAGCAGGTAGTCGCCGAGGCCGGCCAGCACGTTCCTGGAGGGGATGGGTGGAAGATCGGCGATGACCGAGGCTGCGGTCAGGGATCTCGTGCGGGCCTCGTCGAGCACCTGATCGACGAAACCGCCGGCGCGCACCATGCGGATGACCTCGTCGATCGCTCTGGCCGTGTACGGACGCTCCGCCAGAAGTTCTCGGATGTGAGGCCCGTCGGTTCCTTCGAGCGCGTAGAGCAGCGGCAGGGTGAACTTGCCTTCACCGATGTCCGACCCCGCCGGTTTTCCGAGGAACTCATCGGTGGCGACCAGATCGAGTGCATCGTCGGTGATCTGGAAGATGACGCCCAGCTCCCATGCCCACGCGCTCAACGCGTCGACCGTGGCGGGTGTCGCGTCGGTTGCCATCGCCCCCACACGGGCCGATGTCCGGATCAGCGATGCCGTCTTCATCTCCACGACCCGGTAGTACTCGTCAGGTCCATGATCGACGTCGAAGTCCAATTGCAGTTCCAGCGTCTGTCCCTCGACGAGCTCCGCATACGTGCGGGAGAGAAGTTGAACGGCCTCACGCCCGAGCGTGTCCGCAGCCAGTTCGGTCGCGCGGGCCATGAGGAAATCACCGGCGAGGATTGCGATCGTGTTTCCCCAGTTGGTGTTCGCGGAGCCGGTTCCCCGGCGGGTTTCCGCCTCATCGATGACGTCGTCGTGGTAGAGGCTGCCAACGTGGATGAACTCGACGGCGACGCCGGCGTCGATGACGCGATCGTCGATTGTTCGGCCGAACTCTCCTGCGATCTGCGCGAGGAGGGGACGGAAGCGTTTCCCGCCGGCGAGCAGGAGGTGTTGCGCGATGTCGGTGAGGAACCCGTAGTCCGACTTCGACACCTCGGCGAGGCGCGTCTCGACACGGCGCATGCGATCCCAGACATCGGGAATCGGGACCAGGTTCTCGAGTTTCGGTGTGTCCACCCGGGCTCTCCGTCGTTGGACCAGCATGGTAGCGACCACGGTGAAGGGGGCCGGCGCCGAGCGCCACCCTGCACGATCGGACCGTCGTGTTTGGGATTAGGGTTCAGTTGGGATGATGATTGTGCCGATGAGTGTTGTAGTGGGTGCAGGTGCGTGTGACGAGGTACCCTGCCTCTGAGTAGGTAAGGGCCATCGCTATACTCCCCAGACGCCTGCCCCATCTGTTTGGGGGTTAGGAAACAGGAGGCACAAGGCCGTGTTCGAGCGATTCACAGACCGGGCTCGCAGAGTCGTGGTTCTCGCCCAGGAAGAAGCGCGCCTGCTCAACCACAACTACATCGGTACGGAGCACATCCTCCTCGGCCTGATTCACGAGGGTGAAGGAATCGCCGCCCAGGCGCTCCAGTCGCTCGGTGTGAACCTCGACGGTGTCCGGACACAAGTCGTGGAGATCATCGGTCAGGGCCAGCAGGCTCCGAGCGGACACATTCCGTTCACACCTCGGGCGAAGAAAGTTCTCGAGCTGTCGTTGCGGGAAGCGCTGCAACTCGGCCACAACTACATCGGTACCGAGCACATCCTTCTCGGCCTCATCCGTGAAGGCGAAGGGGTTGCCACACAGGTGCTTCAGAACCTGAACGCCGATCTCCCACGAGTTCGACAAACCGTCATCCAACTGCTCTCCGGCGTGCAAGGTGAAGAACGTTCCTCCGCGCAGGGGGGCGGCGGGGGAGGACGTGAGAGTTCCGGTTCGGGCTCCACGATTCTCGACCAATTCGGTCGCAATCTCACCCAGATGGCTCGCGAGCACAAACTCGACCCTGTGATCGGGCGTCAACGCGAGATCGAGCGGGTGATGCAGATTCTGTCTCGCCGGACGAAGAACAATCCCGTCCTCATCGGCGAACCGGGAGTCGGCAAGACCGCCATCGTCGAAGGTCTCGGACAGCGTATCGTCGTGGGTGAGGTCCCTGAGACCTTGCGCGGCAAGCAGGTGTACACACTCGACCTCGGAGCGCTGGTGGCGGGATCCCGGTATCGAGGCGACTTCGAAGAACGTCTCAAGAAGGTCTTGAAGGAGATCAAGAGTCGCGGCGATATCCTGCTGTTCATCGATGAGATCCACACGCTCGTCGGTGCAGGTGCCGCCGAAGGCGCCATCGACGCGGCGAGCATCCTCAAGCCGATGCTGGCTCGCGGTGAGTTGCAGACCATCGGCGCAACGACGCTGGAAGAGTACCGAAAGTACCTGGAGAAGGATGCTGCCCTCGAGCGGCGCTTCCAGCCGGTGCAGGTGGATGAGCCCGATGTCGCCGAGACGATTCAGATTCTGGAAGGTCTCAAGGACCGGTACGAGGAACACCACAGTGTCCGCTACACGGACGATGCCCTGGTGAGCGCAGCAAATCTCGCCGACCGGTACATCTCCGACCGGCACCTTCCGGACAAGGCGATCGACCTGATCGACGAGGCCGGCAGCCGGATGCGGATCACGCGGACCGGGTCGTCGCCCGATCTCAAAGACGTCGACGTTCGGATCAAGGATGTTCGCGGCCAGAAGGCGGAAGCCGTCCAGGCACAGCAGTTCGAACGTGCCGCACAGCTTCGGGATCAGGAGCGGCAACTCATCGCAGAGCGAGCCGAGCGTGAACAGGCGCTCAAAGAGAGCGGCGCGCCGGCAGCCTGGGTGATCGATGAAGAGGAGATCGCAGAGGTCCTCGCACAGTGGACCGGGATCCCGGTTCACCGGTTGACCGAAGAGGAGACCGAGCGGCTTCTCCAGATGGAAGAGAAACTGCACGAACGGATCATCGGACAGCACGATGCCATCGTTGCGGTCTCGAAGGCGATCCGCCGTACCCGTGCCGGGTTGAAGGACCCCAAGCGTCCTACCGGTTCCTTCATCTTCCTCGGACCTTCCGGGGTGGGGAAGACAGAGACGGCGAAGGCTCTTGCAGAGTTCCTGTTCGGGGACGAAGACGCACTTATCCAACTCGACATGTCCGAGTACATGGAGAAGCACACGGTCAGCCGTCTCGTCGGCTCGCCACCCGGATACGTCGGCTACGACGAGGGCGGCCAGCTCACCGAGGCGGTACGGCGCAAGCCTTTCTCCGTGGTCCTGTTCGACGAGATCGAGAAGGCCCACGCGGATGTGTTCAACACGCTGTTGCAGATTCTCGAAGACGGGCGCCTCACCGACGCGCAGGGCCGCCAGGTGGACTTCAAGAACACCGTCATCATCATGACGTCCAACCTCGGAAGCTCGGAACTCCACAAGAAGGCGGTCGGGTTTGTGGCCGGTTCGGATGAGCTCAACTACGAGATGATGCGGGACAAGATCCTCGACCAGCTCAAGAAGCATTTCCGGCCCGAGTTCCTCAACCGTATCGACGAGGTGATCGTGTTCCACGAGCTCTCTGTCGACGAGGTCAAGGAGATCATCGACCTTATGCTCATGAGGGTACGGGAGCAGCTCAAATCGCGGAGCCTCGAGCTCGTCTTGAGTGATGCCGCCAAGGAGCACCTGGCAACGCAGGGTTACGATCCCGAACTCGGAGCCAGGCCGTTGCGCCGGGCTATTCAACGGCTGCTGGAGGATCCGCTCTCCGAGCGTGTCCTGAAAGGCAACTTCAAGGCAGGCGGCACGATCGTGGTCGACCGTGACGAAGGTTCGGATGTCCTCGATTTCGAGGTGATTGAAGCGCCCGACCAGCCGCCCGTGGAACTGGCAGGCTCGGAAGGCTGAGTCCAGCTTCCAGCCGCTGAGTCGGTATTTCGTACTTCGTATTTCGTA
>JAACED010000017.1 GCA_011682695.1 Gammaproteobacteria bacterium | reverse complement strand
AGGCGCACCCTCCGGGGTACGTCGAGGCGGAGAACGCCACGGGCGGCGATGCACAGTCGTCGAGGTGTGTGCCATGCATTACTCGGCGGGCTCCTAAGCTCCCGAACATGTCAACCCGCCGCACCACCTTGCACCGTCACCCCGAACGTGGAAGCTCGGACTTCGTCGAAATCGCAGCCCTCCTCGACGAGGCGATGATCTGTCATGTGGGCTTCATCGACGGTGGCCCCGTGGTGATTCCCTCGACGTACGCGCGGGACGACGACCGGCTGTACCTCCATGGTTCATCGGCGAGCCGGCTGATGAAGATCCTGCGGTCCGGTGCCGATGTGTCCATTTCTGTAGCCCTGCTCGACGGCCTTGTGCTCGACTCCTCTGCGTTCCATCACTCGCTCAACTACCGGTCGGTGGTCGTGTTCGGGAATGCGACCGAAGTCACCGACCCTCGGGAGAAGCGAGCTGCGCTCGAGGCGATCGTCGAGCACCTCATCCCCGGACGGCTCCCTCATCTGCGTCCGATGACCGATCAAGAAGTCGGGGCGACCGTGGTCGTCTCGATCCCGCTGAGCGAGGCATCTCTGAAAGCCCGGACGGGCCCGCCGGCATCGACGGAGGAATGGCCCGTGTGGACCGGCGTCATCCCGACCCGAATGACCGCGGGCCCTCCTGAATCCTCGAATCCCCAGCTAGCAATTCCCGCTCACGTCACCGAATTCGCCCACCGTCTGCCGTAATTCCTGGAGCGAACGAAACGCTCGCCGCAGCTCTTCATGCACGGCCTGGATGTCATCCGGGGACCACTCCTCCGGACCGGCGCGCAAGAACGATGTGCGGTCCACCCGATTGTCGAATCGCGCGGTGGGAAGGTGAAACACCCGGCCGTGTGCATTCACCGTGACCGTGCCGGGAACGTCTGACGACTCCAGCAGCCACGCCATGTCATCGAGGCCATACTCTGCCTCCATCACCGCCTCCGGGACCCCGTGATACAGGATCGAACCGTCGGCACCGGGACGGGCTCGTTCCCGGTTCTTGCGCCGGCTCTCTTCGGGGCTGACCCACACGTAGAGAATCACTGCGCGAGAGAGTACTTCCGCCGACAGCATCGCCAGCGCGTAGCGATATCCAAAGGGCGGTGGAAGGGGCAGAGCAGCCCCGCGGGGTCCTCCCCGGGCGAACTCCATGACGACCGTCTCGCCTCCCTCGAGAGGCCCGGAGGGAAGTCCTTCGACAAGTTCCGCTGCATCGTTCGCGATGGCGGCCTCGAGCGCCGCCCGGGAGTCGATGGCATCGAACGGAACCGGCGCTCCTGCGGTTCCCCGAGCACGATCGAGACGATCGAGAAGCCACTTCGCAGGATCCGGAATGAACTCAGGAACCTCCCGCCTCAGCGCGTGATAGTCCTCGTCCAGAAGCACCGTAAGTGTGCCCCAATCCCGATCGTCGAGAAACGGCTGCGTGTCATCGGCGAAGAAAGCAGGTGCCGAGCCGAGCCGGACCTGTTCCTGTGAGATCCGCCGCATGAGATGCACATACGGGTAATCATCGATCTGGACCGTGGGTCCGAGGTTGAACTCCGAACGTGCCACGTCGGGCGGCAGCGACGCCAGATACCGGCGAATCTCGGACTTGCCGGATGCAGGAAGGGCAAGCAACAGAACAATGTCGAACGGGCGATTCACGCCGCGCAGCGTAGACCTTTCGTCGCCACTCCCGGAATCCATTCTCTGAGCCTCTGGTATCCTTGCGGTTTCCTCCGAGTGTGGAGTATCCATGTCCAACCGCGCAAGACAGATCATCGCCGGCGTCATCACCCTGGTGCTTGCAGGGATCGTCGTTGCGGGTCTGATCGCAGGTGATTCGACACCCGAAGATCGTGTCAGCAGCCTTGGTCAGCGCATCAAGTGCCCTGTGTGTCAGGGAGTCACGATCGGTGAGTCACCGTCCGAAACCGCCCAGACGATGATGGCGATCACCCGAGAGAAGGTTGCAGCCGGATGGACCGATGATCAGATCATCCAGTACTTCGAGGATCGCTACAACACTGCGATCCTCGTTGACCCTCCCTTCGCAGGAAAGACTCTGCTCGTCTGGCTACTGCCGGGTGTGGCGCTCATCGCCGGAGTGGTCCTCATCCTTTCGAAGATGCGGTCCCGCCGGAGGGGAGCGTCTTGACCTCCCGGGCCGGCGAGTTCAGAGCACGTCTGACCGAACGCCGCGATCTCATCGCCAGAGATATCCAAGAGCTCGCCGATCAAGTCGACGCCGGCGAGATCGACGAGGCAACCGCCCAGGACTTGCGGGCCCGCTATGAGCAGGACCTGGCGGAAGCAGAGGCACAGCTGAACGAGCTTCCGGCTGAACCGAGTGCTCCAGAAGAAGCTCCCATCGAGACTCCTGAGCAGGGGCGTTCCACCAAACGTATCCTCATCGGTGCAGGGATCCTCGTTGCAGCATTCACCGGTATCTTGGTGCTCGTCATCTCTTCGGCACAAACGTCGCCACCGGTCTCCAACACCGCCTCCCAGAGCGATGCGGGCGCCACGGCCCTCGAGCAGATGAAGGCTGCCGTGGCGGCCAACCCTGACATCATCGAGATGCGGCTCGCACTGGCCGACCAATACTTCGAAGCGGACGATTTCTCGAACGCCCTCGATCAGTATCTCATGGTGTTGGACCAGAATCCGACGGACGGAGAGGCTAGCCACACGCTTGCCCGGGTCGGATGGCTCGCCTACGTGACGGGCCAGAACGAGGCCGCCGTCGATTACATCGACCAGGCCCTAAAAAAGGACCCCACCAACCTGGAAGCCACTCTGTTCCTGGGCATCATCAATCTCTACGGACTCGAAGACCCTGAGGCGGCAATCCCCCTGCTCGAAGAGGTCCTGGCCGAGCCGAACCTCCCGCCACAGCTCCGCGTCAACATCGAGAACGCTCTCGAGGAAGCCAAGGGGCAAGTCGGAAGCTGATCAACCGGTTCCCGCAAAGAGTGCGGTTTTCTGGGCCACGCAACGCGGCCGAGTACTGGCGTCGAGAGGTCGCCGACCCAGGAGGGTTCCATGCCGCACATGATGGACGATTTTCCACTCCTTCTCTCAACGCTCTACAACCATGCTGTAGCACTGTTCCCAGATCAGCAGATCGTCTCCGTAGAAGCCGACCTGTCGATTCAGCGACACACGTACGCCGAAACGGACCTGAGAGTCCGCAAGCTCGCAACTGCGCTCGCGACCACACTCGGCCTCGGAGTCGGGGATGTCGCGGGAACGTTCGCCTGGAACAATCAGCGTCACCACGAACTCTATTGGGCAACCGCCAACACCGGTCGGGTGGCGCACACGCTCAACATTCGCCTGTTCCCTGAGCAGCTCGCCTTCATCGTCAATCACGGCGGCGACAGAGTGATCTTCGTCGACCCGAGCCTCGTGCCGCTCGTTGAGCGTTTCGCCGAGCACCTCGACAAGGTCGAGCGCTATATCATCATGGGCGATTCCGTTGGTGAGACGTCACTTCCGAACGCGATCGCGTACGAAGACCTGATCGCGGATGCAGAGCCGTGGGGTGTGTGGCCGATCCTCGATGAGCGATCCCCCATGATGTACTGCTACTCGTCGGGCACGACCGGGAATCCGAAAGGCGTCGCCTACACACAGCGGTCCACCTACCTCCATACGCTCTCCAACGTCGCCAACTATCCCGTCGGAGCCGGCGACAACATCCTTCCGGTCGTTCCGATGTTCCACGCAGCGGCATGGGGATATCCGTACCAGGCAGTCATGTGTGGCTCCAAGATCACGTATCCCGGACCTGATCTCTCCCCTAAAGGTATCGTGTCGCTCTTCGAGAACGAGAAGGTCACGTTCTCCGCCGGTGTCCCCACGGTCTGGGTTGGCATCCAGCAGTACCTGATGGAACACCCCGAGGCCGACACCTCGAGCATCCGAGCATTCATCGTCGGCGGCTCTGCCGTTCCCAGAGCCATGATCAAGTGGTTTCACGAGGCTCGGGGAATCACCGTCGTGCAGGGTTGGGGAATGACTGAGACCAACCCGATCGCCTCGGTGTCGCAACTCAAGCCGGGAATGGAAGATTGGGATTTCGAGCGCCAGCTCGACTTTCTGGAGACCGCCGGGATGCTCGTTCCGGGATTGCAGGCCAAGATCGTCGACGACGAGGGGATCTCGCTCCCCCACGACGGCGAGGCGTTCGGCGAACTCCTCATTCGAGGACCGTGGATCGCCGCCGAGTACATTCGAGATCCGAGAAGCGACGAGTCCTTCGAGGACGGATGGCTTCGGACAGGCGACGTGTGCAAGATCGAACCCGAGGGATACATTCGTATCACCGATCGCGCCAAAGACGTGATCAAGTCCGGCGGAGAATGGATCTCGTCACTCGATCTCGAACGCGCCCTCATGGCGCATCCGGGGTCTCTGAAGCCGCCGTCGTCGGCGTGCGCCACGTCCGCTGGCAAGAGCGGCCACTCGCGGTCGTCGTCAAGCGCCCGGGTGTTGAGGTCAGCGCGCAGGAACTCACCGAATTCCTGCGCACCAAGGTCGCGAATTGGTGGGTCCCGGACAGGATCGATTTCGTGGAAGAACTCCCCAAGACCGGAACCGGCAAGTTCGACAAGCGCACTGTGCGAGCCCGCTACTCCGATGTCATGCTGGACGATTGACCGTTCTCGTGACGTTTCGTGAGGTTGATTCCCGCGAAGTGTCACGAGAAAGGCTAGGAATAGAACAGGGCGGCCGGTGCGTCGCCTGGAACACTCGGATGGCGTGGAGCGACCGGCTCCAACTGCTCGTAGGGATCCCCAATGGCGGGCCGGGGATCCTCCTCTCCACGGTTCGGCCAGAATGACATCGCTCGTTCGCTCATCGCCGCGATCGTCAGCGACGGGTTGACACCCAGATTCGCCGTGATCGCAGCGCCGTCAACGATGTGCAGCCCTTCATGGCCGAACACCCGCTGGTACGGGTCGATGACGCCACGCTCGGGAGTGGCCCCGATGCAAGCTCCACCGATGGCGTGTGCCGTCAAGGGAATGTCCAACAGCACCTCGTTGATGCTGCTCCCCGGATCACCATCCATCAGGTCGGCCGCGATCCGAGCCGCCTCATTCGCCACCGGGATGAACGTCGGGTTCGGTTTTCCACTCTCCTGATCGGTCGTGAGGCGACCAAATCGCCCACGACGCAACCTCAGGCTGTTGTCGAAGCTCTGCATGACGAGGAGAATGATCGTCCGTTCCGACCAGTGGTAGACGGACAACGAGCGAAGCAGTCGAATCGGGTGCAAAACGGCCGACCCGAAGAAACGGAACCAGCGTGGCATCCTCCCGCCGCCGTCGACCATCATCGCCGACAGCAGCCCCATCGCATTACTGCCCTTCTCGTAACGGACAGGCTCGATGTGCGTGTGCGCGTCGGGCTGAAACGACGAACTGATCGCCACGCCTTTCGAATAGTCCACATCGACCGTGCGAGCAGAGGCGCCGACCAGCGCTTCCGAATTGGTGCGCAGGTGTCGACCCAGGCGCGGTGACAGCCGTTCAAGATGTCCATCGTCACGAAGCCTGAGTAGCAGCCGGGCCGTTCCCAGTGCTCCGGCCGAGAACACGACCTGCTCTGCCGTGAACGCGCGGCGGTGGCGCCGCAGCCAGGCCCCCGGACGCTCGGTCACCACCCGGTACCCGCCGGTGTCGAGCGGCACGACGTCGACAACCTGATGCTCAGGGTGGATCTGTGCCCCGTTTCGTTCTGCCAGGTAGAGGTATGTCTTGTCGAGCCGATTCTTTGCGTTGTGACGACACCCTGTCATACAGCCGCCGCACAGAATGCATCCGGTTCGATCGGGTCCGGCGCCGCCAAAGAAGGGGTCGCGCACGGTGACGTCACTCTCGCCGAAGTACACCGCCACAGGAGTCGGTTCGTACGTGTCTTCGACGCCGAGTTTGCGGGCGACCTCCTGTATGACCCGGTCGGCAGGTGTCTCGACGGGGTTGGTCTGCACACCGAGCATGCGCCGAGCCAGCTCGTAGAACGGCGCGAGCTCCTGTTTCCAATCGGTGATTCCGTCCCACTGTGGGTCGGAGAACGCCTCCTTGTGCGGCTCATAGGAAACGTTCGCCCACACGAGCGAACCCCCGCCGACTCCCGCGCCGGAGAGGGCCATTATGTCCTTGAGGAGTGTGATGCGCTGGATGCCCTTCATCCCCAGGCGTGGGAACCAGAGAAAGCGGCGCAGGTTCCAGCTGGATTTCGGCAACGTCGCCTCATCCCAGCGTCTCCCCGCCTCGAGAACACCGACCCGGTAGCCCTTCTCCGTCAGCCGCAGCGCGCTCACGCTGCCGCCGAACCCGGAACCGATCACCAATACGTCGTAGTCAAAGCTCACTGGGCCTCATGGTACCGCCTCGGCCCCACCGAGGCGTTGGCCGCCACGTCACATGCCGTGCATTACCCGGCGGGCCCGAAACGTCCCCCAATCGCCCGGCCGTTTCTCCTCTTTCCCAAGACGCGAGTTCGGGGACCCGAAGGTCCCCGATACCGAGCCCTTTTTCGTCCTGCTCAGGACTTGGTCGAGCAGCCCCCGGAACAATGGGCCACGCGCGGAATCATGAACCGTGACATAGACTCACCTCCTCTCGATCCAACTCACGCAGCACAGCAGGAAAGCATCTTGCCGTCTTCGCCAAACCCCTGAACTGCAAGTTTCCGTCCCTCGGCCATCGTCAGATACGGACCGAAGGCGGCGACAATGCGCATGAGACTGACCGAGCATGGATCCTCCTGACGGTTCCCCAGTCTAGACAACCCATTGGGTTCTCCAAATGTTTCGGCGCCGCGGTCAAGAAGTGTTGGCGGTGCGCGAACCGGCGCTCCCCATCGACGTGCCCGAATCCGTCCGTCCCTTGAAGGCACCTCCCAGGACGCCCTCCACCGCAGGGCGGCAACTCCCACACATCGGCCCTGGGGACCTCCTGATGGAGGACACGGGGTTGGCGACCTCCTGGTGAAGTGGACAAGCGTTCCTCCCCCAGCGAGCGAAGCGAGCGGTGGGGAACGCACGACGACCCCGGGCACGGGGAACATGATGAAGCCGCAACGGAATCTGAGCCCCTACCCCAACGACGAGTCTCCCACTGTCGGCTATCGGCCCCGAGACACGTATGGTGTATTACTCGCCGGGCTCCTCGTCGACAATCCTGCACGAGCAGATATCCCCTGTGCTGTGCTCCAGAAGCGCCTTCGCCATGTCGACCATGGCCACCACGCGCGGATCCGCGATCCGGTACTCGACGGGCCGGCCTTTCCGTTCAGCCGAGATCAGTCCGCACCAGGTGAGGCACGACAGGTGATGTGAGACCTGCCCCTGGGACAGGCCGACCGCATCGACGATTTCCTTCTGGTATCGGGGACCATCCAGGAGCATCTCGACGATCTCGAGTCGCGTGGCATCACCAAGCGTCCGGAAGACCTTTGCCGCGAGTTCCTTCTCAGATAGCGGGACGGGGTTCGGTTCGATGATGCCGGGGCGTCCGATGACCAGCCTCCAATTTGGTTAACCCGATCGTACCATCGCTGCCTTCAGACGGCCTCGAACTCGACGGATCGCAGCATCTCCATCACCGCGTTGAGTGGTAGCCCCATGATCGTGAAGAAGTCGCCGTCGATGTGGTCGATCAGGATGGTGCCGACGCCCTGGGCCGCATAGGCACCGGCTTTGTCCATCGGCTCACCGGTGGCCACATAGGAGCGGATGATCTCCCGATCGAACGGTCTCATCCACACCGAAGTCGTACTCGATCGCTCTTCGACCACGGAGCCGCGAACGAGTGCGACGGCCGTGATCACCTCGTGTCGCCTCCCGGCCATTGCCTCGAGCATCATCTCGGCCTCGGCGGCGTCACCCGGCTTGCCCACGATGCGGCCATCGACAACGACCACCGTGTCTGCGCCGAGCGTCCAGAATCCGGGATGGCGAGCAGCCACCGCAGCGGCCTTGGCTCTGGCGAGACGTGCGGTGTAGGCGTCCGCCGACTCGCCTGCCAATGCTGTCTCATCGATCTCGGGAACATCGACCATATGTCGAACACCGGCCATCGTGAGCAGCTCATGTCGTCGCGGCGACCCCGAGGCGAGCACTAGCGTCTCATCCATTTGCGGCCTCGCGAAGTTGTGGGTCGATACGGGCCACCACTGCCGGCCATGTGAAGAGTTCGGCCACCCTGGCACGGCCGGCAGAGCCCATGTCGGCGGCAAGATCAGGATCCGCCTGGAGCGTTCGCAGGGCTGAGGTCAACTGCGAGCGGCTCTCCACGACGAAGCCTGTCCGCCCATTGTCCACGGTCTCCGGTGCTCCCCCGCTGCTGCCGGCGATGACGGGAAGTCCGCTTGCCGCTGCCTCCAGGTACACGAGTCCGAGACCTTCGACTTCGAGACCTGCCCAACGCGAGCGGACCGGCATCGCAAAGACATCCATTTCGTGATACGCGCCGGCGAGTGCGGTTCGCGAGACTCGGACCATGAACTCGGTCGGAACCTGAGACCGGCGAGCGATGCGTCGCAGGTATTGCTCTCTCGGACCCCACCCGACCATTATCGATCGTGCCGGCAGTCCTTCCGCCCTCAACGAGGAGACCACCCGTAGGACCTCGGCATGGCCCTTTCGTCGCACGAATCTCCCCACACACCCGACAACGAAGCCTTCGTGCTCGACGGGTCCGGGTGAGAAGATGTCGATGTCCACTCCCGCACCCGCCCAGACAACGGGTACGTCGAATCGCTCTTCGACACGTCGCTTCGTATACCGGCTCACCGCAAGTCGCACAGCGGCACCGCGTACCGCTCTCCCATAACGCCTTCGAACACCCGGCACCGCAGCGGGAATGGTGACCTCTGCCCCATGCAGAAACAGCGCGTACGGCACCCCGGTGCGTTCCGCGACGCCTGGTCCGAGTAGGGCAAGTGGAAGCGCCGCGTAGAGCACCATGTCGCACCGATGCTCCTCAATCTGCCCGGCGATCCAGGTTGCGACCCTCCGTGTTGGCGTCAGAGCCCGCTCGTAGCGGGAAACCAGAGTGTCGGAGAAAGCCTCTGGATGAGATGGAGCAGCAACGTGTACCTCCCATGGAACGTGCCGCAGCAGGTCACCGACATACCGTTGGATGCCGCCGGGTGAGGGTGGAAAGTCGTTGGTGACGACGAGGACACGCATCACCAAGAGGCTAATGGGAGCCGGCGCGTCGCCGGGCAAGTGGAGCACGCGCCGTCCTCCGTGCCGGTCGAGTGCTCAGGCCCGCCATCCGCAGACAGATCAGCCTCTCAGCGCCGCTGCGAAGATTCCTGGCAGCCGCCAGATCTTTCCGTCGGCCGCGTAGCGCGTGAGCCGTTCCCCGACGATGTGTGCCGTCTTGTTGGTGACGAACCATGGTGGACGAGGCGCCATGTGGAATTGACCTTGTGTAATCGCTCTCGGGAATGGCTGGAACGGGCCACGAACCACGGTCTTCTGAGGTTTGTCGAGCAGGAGGGCGTTGTGAACGAATCCGATGCCACTCTGCACGTCGTCGATCGTTGCTCCCGCGTACGCTCCCCACGGAGCCCTTCCCAGCAAGAACCCGACTCCAGTCCACGTGTTGACGGCGACGGTGCCGTAGCGAAGGTCCGCTACGGCGGCTTCCAGCTGGGGCCCATATTCCTTGGCCGTCTTCGGATGAATGAGAATGTTGGCCCCGAGGGTCCCGACCAGTGTCTCGTTGGAGAACTCGACTGCAGCTCTCAGGAAGGCACCCGGGTCGGACTCCGGGAGCATCGTCGTGGCATACACGGGAGCGAAGAACTCCTCGTTGAAGCAGTACGCGTCCGCATCGCTCGGATCAACCCCCACGATCAACGTCCTGGCGGCTCCTGTCCCGAGCTGTTCGGCCGCCGGATAGTGTGAGATCGCGGCGTTCTGGCGATCATCGGATCCGGGGTAGTACGCGGGCCGTTCCTCGACTTCCGCCAGCGTCTTCCGTAACGCGGAGGTGAGCTTGTCGGTTCCGGACCATCCACTCGGCAACACGAGTACTTGAGAGGCGATGCAATTGAACCCGTCGTTGTGCAGCTTCTGAGATGCGAGATGTTCCGCCTGAAAGGTGAAATCTGCGTCTGTCCAGGGACCCGGAACCACGATCGTCGGGCTGACGCCACCCAGCTCCGAGGTCACCGGCTTGGTGAGCAACGGCCGACGCTCTGCTTTGCGTTGCGCGCCTTCGGCACCGGATCCGAACACGATGGCGTCGTGGGTCCGGGCGCTGCCAGTGATGTGAACGTCGTCGACGAGATCGTGGCTGGTCAGATAGGCACCTTCGGGCGCTCCTCCATACACGAACCGAATGAACCCTTCGTCGATGAGCGGGGTGAAGATTCGCTCGAAGATAGGAACGAGGTACTCGTTGACAGGGTTGGTCTTGACCATCCCGACGTGCCCCTCCGCGAAGAGTTTGTAGACGAGGTCGAGCGGCGGGATCGATGCGATGTTCCCCGCTCCGAGGATCAGCGACACGCCACCTTCGGGATCCGGTTCCCGATAGAACGTCGCCACCGTGCCGGGCAGAGATTCGAGGGTGACCGATGGATCCATCCAGACATCGGCCGTGTACGTGTTGAGCAGCAGGCGTTCCCACACATCGGTTGGATAGACACGGACAACGACCTGGCCGTCCGGCCTCGCCCACGCCTTGATGCCTTCAAGGGGGCTTCTGCCCTGCTCGACCGCGCTGAGTGTCGCACGAGCTGCGTTCAGCCATCCGAGTAGCGCATATGGACCGGACGTCCATTCCTCGCCGGCGACCGGAGATTCCGGATTGAGCCCCTTGGCGCTCAGTGCGGCCGCGACCCAGTCTGCCGCCGCGTCATTGGTCCGAACGCGCAGGGTGTCGAGGTACCCGATCTTCTCTCGCACCGGCAGCCGGGCCCACCGCTGCTTGTTTTCCGCCAGGACTCGCAGTGCCCCGTCGATGACCGCCGTCTCCACGAATCCTCCTCGAGTGTGCGCCCGATCATCCTACCGGCGCACGCCGTCTCCCTGCCGGGCTCGATCGTGGGGATGACGCTACAGGTCCCGGTTCGAAGCTCCACACAGAGGCGTCGAGGAGGATGAGGCACAAGACGATCCGAGAACATGCCCTCTCCGGATGCCGTGTCTCGAAACGACCCGATCGATGGCAGCGGCCCCGCCGGTCGGTCCGTCACGAACTGTGGGGCGGGGAATACCCCGCCCCACTTGATCACTGTTCGAGTCGTATTACGGCAGGCTGCCTGATGTGTGACAGTTCAGGCACAACCCGTCCGGATACTCCTTCAGCAACGTGCTGAACGTACTCGAATGGGGGAAGTCGTCCGAAGCCGAGTCGGCGCTCGGATTCCCGTGACAGGCGTAGCACGTCGTGTAGTGGTTGTGTGCCGTGTCCGACTTGCCGGTATGGCAGGTCGCACACCAGTCGTACACGTCGGTGCCGTCGTTCAAGGTCCGGAATGTCGCTTCACCGGGGCTGTACTGGTGGTTCGGACCGGGCGTCAGCAGGTTGTACGCAAACAGGTACTTGGAGACGCCTGCGGCGTCGCTGACCGTCGCCCACGTCGCTCCGGCTGTACTTGCCGACATGCACGAATCGGTGCCGGTGCTCGTCGTGATGACGTCACCCGACAGGGCGCAGAACGCCCATGCGTCGTTGGCTTCGTCGTAGTCGAGCCACACCTGGGACCACGTTGGAGGCGAGCCGCTGTCGATGTAGATCGACGTGCCTTCATCGCTCGCCTTCGTCCAGTCGTTGACGACTTGTCCGAACGTACCGTGAGGCGTGTGACACGACGCGCAGTAGAGGCCGCCTGAAGCATCGCTCGTCCCCGTCCCAGCTGCCGTCGTTGCATTCGCGGACGGCGGTCCGGGATAGGACCACTCTGATTGGGTCATCGTGTTGCCATCGACCGAGTTGGTGCCCTGGGTGTGTTCGCCACCACCCGATTCCGTGTAGACCGCTCGCACGGACGCCGTCCCGATCGTTCCCGATCCCGGGCCAGAGCCCGGTGCGGTCGGAGAGGTCGCCGTGTGGCATGTCATGCACACCGCATTCACACTCGACTGCGCCATGAGCGCATAGTCTCCGGTCGCCGCGTGCACGTCGTGGCACTGCAGGCACTGATTGGTTGCCGACGAGTACCCCCCGTGTGGCGCCACGTCGATTCCGGACGGGTCACCTTCACTCGGCTGTGCCGAAGCGATTGATCCGAGCGCCAGGATGAACCCGGCACCGAGACACGCCAGCAGCCAGATTCTCCACCTACTTCTCACGATTGCCTCCCATCTCTTCGGTGGCACACCGCCTCGCGGAGGCATACCGGAAACCTATTCTCGGACCCCACCTCGATACAAACCTGTTGTTTCTACTCCAAAATATCCGCATTGAGCGATACCGGTTTATGGCGCCGCTTATGGGGTAAATATAGCTTGTTCGGAGGGGGGACGTCAACACGGAGGGTGGCAGCAAGAACACCGCGCAGGTACACTCACCGCGGCCAGCAAGTCGAGGGGCTCCCGTGCACATACGACCAAAGTGGTCCCGAATTCTGGGTCCTGTGTTCTTCCTGGTTACCGCGCTTGGTGCCACAGCCATAGTGACCTCTTCCGGGACCGTCCCAACCGTGTCTGCACGCCACACCACGGTGGTTGCTGCGAGCCAAGACTGGGCAACGGTCCGTGTGCGGACACCGACTGCGATGCCGGTGACGTTCGCCGTGCAAACCCAGGACGGAACCCCGATCTTTGAGTGGGTCCGCTCGGTCGAAGGCGACTATGTGTTCACGTGGAGGGGACGCACCGACAACGGCGTTGAAGTACCGACGGGCCGCTACCAACTGTCGGTCAGCTCTCCTGATTTCGCGGAGACCTTCGCCATCCGAGTGGCATCCCAGCGCCCTGGGCCCGATGACGGGCCTCCGGCGCCCCCGCAGGACGTTTCTGCCACGGCTGCACAGAACAACTGGGTCAGATGGTCTGAACCCACTGACCCCGACGTGGTGACGTGGCTCGTTCAGCGGTCCTCGGATTCAAACGGACCGTGGATCGATGTCTCCACGACGGCCGTTCCCGAGCTGCGAGACGTGCCTCCGGTGCCGGGCATCTACTTCTACCGGGTCGTCGCCATCGATCTTGCCGGCAACTGGAGCGATCCATCATCCGTGGTCTCGTCGGACAACGTTGCCATGACGCTCGAGGTGGGGCCCGACGGAGGTGATCTGGTACCGACGACCGGCACCGTGGCCCTCCACATCCCGGCCGGCGCTGTCGCTGCCGACACCGTGTTCACGATCCGCCAGGTCCCCCATCCCCCCGATGCGAACACGAACCGAATACTCGTATCTCGTTCTTTCGAACTCGGCCCGACCGGCACGCAGTTCGACTCGGTGGCACCGGCCACGCTCACCCTCGCCTTCGAGATCCCTCCCGAATACCCCCTACCCACCGGATACCCGGAAGACATGACCGTGATTCAAGTGTGGTCCGCAGATCAGTGGGTTACCACCGGTGTCGCCGATGTCGACCTCGCCAACGGCACCGTCACCGTACAGATGGCCCACCTGTCGCTGTATGCAGCTGCATCCGTGACCGATCCTCACGGCGGATACTCCGACTCGACCAATCTCTGCCTGAACTGCCACGACGTTCATGGAGCTGCCTCACCGACCTACCTGTTCGCCCAACTCACCGAGAAAGAGACCTGCTATCAGTGCCACGACGGTACCGGCGCTTCGACCGACATCCGGTCCGCTTTCGGAGAGAGCGTCATCGGAGCATCCACGAAAACCTCCTACCACCCCGTACCGGCAGCCACGGACGGGTACGAACTCGTTTGCAGCGACTGTCACACGCCACACAAGCTCCGATCCGACATCACAGAGTTGCTCCGGGTGTGGGACGGCAGCACATGGCTCTACTCCCCCACTGCAACCCCCATCGGCAACACCTACTGCTACACCTGTCACGGGTCGGGAGCGACCTATCCGGGTCTGAAAGGATGGGATCACAGCCCCTTCGATGGCAGCGCCCACGGTCTGCTGATCGCAAAAGACCCGGCGAAGGCAGAGATCCAGTGCCTCGAGTGCCACCAGCCCCACGGATCCGACTACACCAATCTCACCATCGCGGACCAGGAGCAAACTTGCTTCGTCTGCCATACGGCTCTCGCGCCGAACACGTCGGGAGGCTCCAATCCCTATGAGGCATTCACCGCCGCCGTCAACGACACCACGACGACCGACGGAGATCCGATCAGGATCTACCACCACCCCATCGCGACCGCCGACCAGGACGGGGGCACACGTCAGGTCGAGTGTGCCTCTTGCCACAACCCTCATCTCGCGGATCAAGACGATGGCAGCTCGACGTCCAAGCTGGTCGACCCGTCCGACGTCACCACCAGGTGGATCGTCACCTGGGATACCGGATCGGCCGATCTCACCCGTGGGGACATCGCCTCGTTCTGCGAACAGTGCCACATCGACCCCGCGACGACTGCACCGATCTCGGCAGGCGCGACGGTTCCGTACGATATCCGGCTCGTCGATGACACCGGTTCTACCGATGATGACGGCCGCCCGCACGACAGGTTTACCGCCGCGATTTGGGAAGACACTTCCGGTGGCGACAAGCACGGTCCTCGCCTCGGCAACCTCGCCTGCACCGCATGCCACGACTTTCACGGTTCCTCCAACGCCTACATGCTGAAGGAGAACATGGTGAGTCCCGACGGTACGACCACTGCAACGTTCACCAACTACGACGCAATGTGGGAGTCGAGGGGGAATCTCCAGCTCAACTTCTGTCTCGTGTGCCATACCAGTCGAGGCACGAATCACCAGAACAACAAGCTGTGCACACAGTGCCACTACCACGGGAGCGGCAGGTTTTGAACCCAACGGCCGTCCGAGAGGGCGCCGGCCGGCGATGGCCGGCACCGAACTGTCACGGCCCAGTCGTGACGCGCTCGTGGCGAAAACCTCATGACCACGATCCGGTACCCGGTCGCCGACATCCGAGCACGTGGAGCCCTCAACGACGTGAAGGGTCCGTTGGCCCCACATCATGGTCCTTCGGTCTTGCTCCCCCCGGAGCAGCCGACCTAGGCTCACTGATGTCTGGCACGTCGCCAGGACTGATATGCAGAGCTTGGAGATTCCTCATAGTGATGACCCGCGAGGTTGACTACGCCGCGCTGCGGTGCCTCTTGGTGATCGCCCGACGCGGCCGAGCAGGCACCGGCGAGATCACAGAGACTCAAGATGTCCCCGTGTCGTTCCTCGGCAAGATCGTTTCTGCCTTGGCTCGGGCAGGCATTGTCGTGACTCGGCGTGGCGCCGGCGGTGGCGAGACGCTGGCTCGCTCACCCACTTCGATCACGGTTCTCGAAGTCATCCAGAGGCCCTTCACCGTCAACTACTGCACCGGCGATCCCCGCAGCTGCGACCGAAGCGACGACTACGCACTCGAGCCCGTGCGTGCTCGAGCCCAACGCGCAATGATCGAAGCCTTCGATGTCAGCTTCGACGACCTTCTGGACGGAAGCACAGGAATGGTGGCCTAGTCGACGATGGCGCTCAAGCTCACCGTCGCCGCGCTGGTCCTCCTCGCTGCAGTCGGAGGATGGTTTCTCCTCCAACACCGCCAGGCGGAGACGGCTTCACCAATCTCGACGAGTCCCCCGGCCTCCATAGATCTGCCGGCCTTCGAGGAGTGTGCCGAGTGCCACGAGAACCTCGACGAATCCCTGACGGCAGGTGATGTCGCTCCTCTCCCCACGTTCACCCACGAGACACATTTCGCCGTCTCGAATGCCGGCTGCTCCCGGTGCCACGACCCTGCCGTCCATGAGGTCACTCCCTCCATGGATCGCTGCTTCGCGTGCCATGGCCAGACGCCTGCCGCCTTCGCCCCCGGCCGCTGTACGTTGTGCCACAATCTCTCGTTCATCCCGTCTCCCGGGAGCCATGTGGACCTATGGGCGACCGAACACGGGGCAGGTCTCCAGGCCAACGCAGACAGCTGCACGCGGTGCCATGACACCACACAATTCTGCACTGCCTGCCACGGCGTCGAGATACCTCATCCCGCCGACTGGGCCACCAACACGCACCCGTTCGCGTTCTTCGAAGTAGGAGCTGATACCTGCGCCCGGTGCCATCAGCTGGATGCATCGAGCTCCCGGGACGACTGCGACTCCTGCCACCACCCTGAGGGCGGTGCGAATGTCTCTTGGAGGGCGGCCCATCCGGACGTCGTTCGGACTGCCGTCACCAATACCTGTTTTACCTGTCACGAACCTGCCACCTGCGTGCGTTGCCACACGGTCGGTGAAGAGAATCTGGAGGCCGACCGGCCTCTCCACCCCCGGACCGACAAGTAGGTGACCATGGCTCGCCGGTTCAAGATCAAATGGTGGCTTCCGGTGCTGGGTGGCTGTGTGGCGATCATTCTGCTCTCGGGATTGACCCGGGCACCGACGTCACGGTCGTTCTGCGGCTCTTGCCACGAAACTGCAGCGACGTCTGCTGCGGTATCGGTACACGGTCAGGTTCCCTGCCTGGCTTGCCATACCCGTCCGGGGCTTCTGGGCACCGTCGAGTATCTGCCGACGCTGGCGCGTGAGCTGGCGGCCAAGGCCACAGGCTTGAACCTCGCCCAAGGCGTGCTCACCCCTGAAGCCTGTGTGACATGCCACGAACTCGGCGAAATAGAGCACCATCCGGAAGCGGAAGCCGACTGCGCCACATGTCATGGCGACACCACCCATCTCGAAGCCGCCATCGAGTCCGGACCACATCCGGACCAGTTCACCTTCACCCATGGTGCCGCGGCGCTCGACGCTCCCGACGAGTGCGCATCGTGTCACGACACTCCGATGTTTTGCACTGCATGTCACGTTCGCGTCGAGATACCGCATCCGGATGACTGGGGAACGACCCACGGAACCGTACAGCAGGCCGTGGGAGCCGACGCATGCGAACTCTGTCATCAGCCCTCCTACTGCGCGGGATGTCACGGCACCGACATCCCCCACGCCGACTCGTGGCTCTCTCTGCACTACCGCAGCGTCGATACCGTGAATACTGCGGCCTGTGCGACGTGCCACGACCGCCGTGAGTGTGACGCATGTCATGCACGTCACGCGGTGCATCGGGAGCAGCGCCTGTTCGACATGGAAGATACGCCGTGACTCCGCGCAAAGCACTGCTGATTGCGTTTGCGGCACTCGTTCTCGTTCTCTTCGAGGCCGTTCTGATCATTGCGATCTTCGTCTCGCCAACATTCCGCGACGACCTGGGTGCGACCGTCCAGCGCGCTGCAGCAACGTGGACCGCAAAGGACAACGCTCCTGGACTCCCAGAACGGGCAAGATCGTTGTTGTCGCCGCTGTATCGCAACTGGGTGGAACCCCTGTGGAAGCTTCGCGCAGCACCCACGCCGGACCAGGAGTTCGCTTCCTGCCTGGAGTGTCACTCCGACTACGCACAGCAGCGGCGCTTCGGCGATCTCCTGTTGAACCATGCCGAGCACGCCTCATCGGGAGTCGCTTGCGCGACCTGTCATACCGATACCGCCCACCCCGAGCCACTGCCTCCACCGGAAGATGCCTGTGCCGAATGTCACGACGTGAAGGATCCATCCCTCTGCGACACCTGCCACACACCCGGATCCGTGGGACACTTCTTCCTTCTCGGCTATCCGAGACCAGCGACACCCGACTGTGACACGTGCCACCTCCCAGGCAGCATCGGGGGTCATCACGGAGGCCTCGTCGACGCGGCAGCGTTCGATGGCAGTGACCCCGGCGCTTGTGCCGCATGTCACGAACAGGCGACGTGCGATGCCTGCCATGACGTCTCACACCCTGAGGATTGGGTGGCAACGCACGGCTCTTCGACCGTGCGGGCCGACCGAGGTCCCTGTGACAGCTGTCATACGATACGATGGTGCGCGGATTCCTGCCACGCCGGCCGCACCATTCCTCTGCGCGAACTGCCGGCTTTCCCACCCAAATCAGAAACACAAGGAGAACCGTGAAACGTCGAACCGTCCTGATGCTCTCAGCCGTTGTCCTTGCGGCGATCGCGATTGCTGCCGTCACCTTGCTGCAATCCGATCCTGTCGTTGCCGAAGCCAACGGTGTGCCGATTCACCGTTCCGAGTTGGACCGGAGACTCTCGAGCCTCACATCGATGCACGGCGGAGCTGTCACCGACCCACAACAGTGGAGTGAGATGGCCCTTCAATCGCTGATCGACGACATCATCCTCGAGCAGGAGGCCGCCCGGACCGGCATCGAAGTGTCCACGAAAGATGTGAACGCCGAATTCGACGCCATCAAGGACAACTTCGACTCTCGCCGGGAGTTCGAAGCCTGGATGGACGAACTCGGACTCGATCGCAAGGAGTTGAAGCGACGCATCAGGCTGCAACTCGAAGGATCGCTCGTGTTCGCCCAAATCGTAAAGGATGTTGCCGTGTCCGACGATGAGATAGCGGCGTACTACGAGGCGAACAAAGACGCATTCAAGGACCGGCCGCTACTCGAAGTCCGGACGGACATCCACGACAGCCTCGAGAAAACCAAGAAGGAAGAAGCCTACCGTTCCTGGCTGGAGGAGCAACGAGCCTCCGTCGTGCTCGTCCGGTACGACGAGGAAACACAGCCGTGACGACGAAGCGCCCACCCGGCACAATCTCCCAAGGCCTCTTGATCGCGGTAGTTGTGCTCACCCTCGTGGTGCTCGGCCTCGGTGCGGCCACGGTGGCGCTTCAGCTTCGCTCGGATGAGCCGCCCACCTCCGCCGCCGAAAGGGACATTGCCATCTGGAATGCACGGATCCACGAGAACCCATCGGCCTGGGCCTACACGGGCCTTGGCCTCGCTCACCTCAAAGCGGGCGACGAGACAAAAGCCGGCAAAGCGTTTCACGAGGCGCTCGAACTGGACCCGAACGACTGGATGGCGCTGTTCCAGCTCGGCCTCCTCGACAGGGACACGGACCCGGACGGCGCCATCGACTATCTCTATCGGAGTGCTGATGCGGCCCCGCGTTCCCGAGCGTTCGCGCCTTTGGTGGCCGTCGGGGAACTCCTGCTGGCACGCGGTGACGCGTCCGGTGCCAAAGCCGCGTTCGAGCGGGCGGTCTCCGACTTCCCCTTTGATTTCAATTCCCACTTCGGCCTCGGTCAGGCACTGGAGCAACTCGGTGACGATGCCGGCGCCCTCGAGCAGTATCGGCGTGCTCTCGACTTCAACCCTGACAGTGAAGAAGCCCTTGACGCCATCGAACGGCTCGGGGGTTCTCCTACGACAACGGAGGGATCATGAACGAATCGCCTCAGCCCACAGCGGAGCATCCGAGCACGCCGGATCGTTCGGCAACCTCCCAGCATCTGCTGTGGCTCCTTCTCCTTTTGCTCGGTGCCGCGGCTGTCGGTCTCGGTGTGCTGATCGTATTCCTTCTGCGCCCGTCCTCTCCCACGTCAGGCGCCCCCTCGCAGGCGGCGGGATGCCCCATGACGATCGAACGCTCCATCTACGGAATCGGAACAGATCCGAAGGACCTCCTGCTGCGTCCGATGGGTGTGGCATTCGCTCCTGACGGCAATGTCTGGGTCGCCGACACCGGTCACGCACGGCTCCTCGAATTCGATCAGACCGGCACCTTCGTCAGAGAGGTGGGCCAGGACCGCCTGACAAGTCCGTATGGTCTGACCTTTGATGCCGTTGAGAACCGCCTCTACGTCGCAGACTGGAACGCTAGACAGGTGATGGTGTTCTCTCGCGACGGCCGCTACGTCAAGTCGTATCCGTCGGCCGACCAGGATCCTTCCGTCTTCGGCACGGACGGATTCACGCCGTTCGAAGTCCGCGTATGGGGATCCCTCGTCGTGGTCTCGAGCAACGATGGTCTGTACTTCTTCGATCGAGACGGGAAAGTCGTCGACTACTGGGGAACCGGAGCGAGATCGCGTGAGGTGGGTGGCTTCAACTTCCCGGATGCCTTCGACATCGATCCGGAACTCGGACGGTTCTACGTGGCGGACACGCTGAATCGACGCGTCGTCGCTCTCGACGAGACAGGGAGCGTGCTGTGGGTATCGGGCCAACCCGACCAGAAAGGGGAGATCGTCGGCTTCTGGCAGCTGCCGCGTTCAATCGCCGTGGGCCCCGACGGCAACGTGTATGTCGTCGACACCTTCAGGTTCCAACGCACGTGCGCCGGCATTGGTCATGTGGTCGTCCTTTCACCCGAGGGCGCGCTCATCGGCGAATTTGGGCGAGGGGGGCCCGGTGAGGGCACGCTCAACTTCCCCGAGAAGCTCGCTGTCGGCCCCGACGGTGTGTTCGCCATCGCAGATCGGGAGAATGGAAGGATCGCGCTGTTCCGTGTGGATGAACTCCCCCCGGCAGATGAAACCGAGACCAGCCTGTACGCCAAGTCGTTCGTCCGGTTCGGAGAGGTCGGCCCCTGAAGGAGCGATCGCCCGAATCCCTGATGGCATGGGGTTTTTCGCCTGCGTGGCCACGACCTGAGCACCGGCAGAGGATGTGGCTTGCACCCACAACGCCTTGCAGATCCTCCAGGGACCGTACGAAATCGCCGGTGCGAGCGGCCCCGGCCGGTCGAGGAACGCTGCGGTGAGGGGCCCCATCGGACCCCTCGGTGCGTTATGGGTCGCCATTTGGCCTCCTGATGTGCCGGCCGTACACTCTGGGAAGCGGAGGGAAAACCACAGTGACTGATGATGTGAGTCGCCGCAAGTTTCTTTCGAAGATGGTCGCGGCCATCGGTGGGTTTATCGCCGCCGGTTTCGGCGTTCCGGCGGTCGCCTATGTGGTCGCTCCGGCATCCAACAGCAACCTCGAGGACGCATGGGTCTCGATCGGTTCGACTCGACAGGTCGAGATGGGCACCCCCACCCTTTTCAAGGCACAGATCGATCGCACCACCGGCTGGGTCACACAGACCGAGGAGACCGGTGTCTACGTCTCTACGGACAACGGGCGCGACTACACCGCACTCTCGAACGTCTGCACCCATCTCGGCTGCCGGGTTCGGTGGATGGAAGATCAGCAATCGTTCCTTTGCCCCTGCCACAACGGCGTATTCTCCAAGACGGGCCAGGTGCTCGATGGGCCACCGCCAAAGCCGCTCGAATCCTTCGATATACGCGTCGAAGGTGAACAACTCGAGGTGCACTGGGACGTATGACACTCGCAGATTGGATCGACGACCGCACCGGTTGGCGCCGGATCTGGGAGACTCTCTTCCTGCGCAAGATTCCGAAGGTGAACTGGCTGTACACCCTCGGGTCGGCGACACTGTTCGTGGCCATCAACCAGATCGTCACCGGCATTCTGCTGTCCATCTACTACGTCCCAAGCCCTCAGGACGCCTACGCCAGCGTCCAATACATCACCAACGAGGTATCTGCCGGCTGGCTCATCCGGGGACTGCACCATTGGGGTGCCAGCGCGATGGTGGCACTCGCCATCCTGCACATGCTCAGGGTCATCTTCCACGGCGCCTACAAGTACCCCCGGGAGATCACGTGGTTCACCGGTGTCTTGCTCCTCCTCGTGGTATTTGGCTTCGGATTCACCGGTTACCTCCTCCCCTGGGACCAGAAGGCCTACTGGGCGACCACAGTCGGTACTCGCATCGTCGCGGTCGTTCCCGGCATCGGAGAATGGCTCCTTCGCGTTTCTCGCGGCGGCGATGAGCTCTCCGCGGTGACCCTTACCCGCTTCTTCGGCACCCACGTTTGGGTGCTCCCGGCCTTGCTGCTCCTGCTGCTCGGCATCCACTTGTTCCTCATCGTTCGCATCGGCATCAGTGCACCCCCGAAGCGGCGACGATCCAAATGAACGAAGAAGAACGGCGCCGATACCTCGCCGAGTACGAGGAAGAGAAGAAGAAAAAGGGCATCCCCTTCTTCCCCGACGCGATCTTCAAAGACGCCGTCGTCATGCTCATCGTGTTCATCGTCCTGGTTGCCCTTGCCTACTTCTTCGGATCGCCCCTCGAGGCAAGGGCCGACCCGGCAGACGCGACGTACATGCCACGACCGGAGTGGTACTTCTTGTTCGTTTTCCAGCTCCTCAAGTACTTCCCGGGCAACCTCGAAGTGATCGGCGTGATCATCATTCCGGCGATCGCCGTCGGCCTGATGCTCGCGCTGCCTGTTCTCGACCGGTCTCCTCGGCGTCACTTCCGCGACCGTCTCGGCATCACCGGCCTGACGGCTCTGGCATTGATAGGCGTCGTCGCACTGACCGTGCAGGCACTCCGTGAACAGCAGCCACTGGCCGGCGAGGAGCATCCCGACAAGGTCGCCGCCCTCTACGCAACCAACTGCGCTGCATGCCATGGTCCCTCCCTGGAGGTTCCTCCGGGGACCGACCTGCACGCGGTGATCGCCCAAGGTAACCACGAGGGTATGCCTGCGTGGGGTGCCGACCTCTCCGTCGACGAGATCGACGCCCTCGTCGGTTTCATCACCACACCGAACGGATGGGCGGTCTTCCGAGACGAATGTGCCGAATGCCATCAAGCCACCGACCTCGCAGAACTGGATCCGTTCCAGCTTCAGGATGCCCTCGATACCGGGTTCGCGGCGCACCAGGGTCTCGACGTTCCCAACTGGAGCGCCAAACTCGACCCTTCGGCGGTGACAGCCCTCGTCAACTTCCTCATCGCTCCTGACGGACAGCGTCTCTTCGCGGCAAACTGCTCGACGTGTCACGGCACACGTGTCACCGTTTCCGACGAGACCGAAGTTCGCTCGATCATCATGAAAGGCGGCCGACATCGCACAATGCCGTCATGGTCGGGACGGCTCCCGGATGAGGACATCGTGACGCTGGCCCGGTATGTCGTCAACCCGGCGACGACTCCTGGAGGAGACAAACTCTTTGCACAGAACTGCTCATCCTGTCACGGAAAGCGGGTACCCGCGCCCGCAACGGTGGATGCCGCGTACGAGGCAATCTCTGTGGGTGCCGAGCACGAAACGATGCCCATCTGGGGGGACGTCCTCACGAATGAGCAGATCGATGCCCTGGTGACCTACACCATCAAAGTGGCGGAGGGAGCTCCCGAGATCATGGGCCAGCGGATCTTCTCCCAGAACTGCTCGATGTGTCACGGCGACTTCGGCGAAGGCGGTCCGCTCCCCGCCGACCCGACGAGAGTCCTCGCTCCCATCAGCGCCGGCCAATATCTCGACACCCACGACAACGCAACGATCACAGCGATCGTGACCAAAGGTCAGCCGGATCTGGGAATGTCGCCGTTTGGTGTCGCCTCGGGCGGCCCACTCAGCGAAGAGCAGATCGTCGCGGTCGTCGCGTTCGTGCGGTCGTGGGAAACGAACCCGCCGGTCGAGGCGCTCCCTGCGATCGCACCACGGCAGGTGGCGGGAAGCTCGCAGCAGATCTGGGACGAGTTCTGCGCGCAATGCCACGCGCTCGACGGGTCTGGCGCGATCGGTCCTTCGCTCGTCGACCCCACATTCCAGGACTCGTACACCGACTCCGAGATCGTCACCACCATCCAACTCGGCCATCCTGCCACGGCGATGATCGCCTGGGGGCAGGTTCTGACGACTGACCAGATCGAAGACCTGGTCGGGTTCGTCCGCACCCTCGCCGGCGGGCCCACAACCGCCTCGGAGGAGCCAACCTTCGTCGCCGATGTCAAACCGCTCTTCGACACCGCCTGCTCCATGTGTCACGGTACGCTCGGAGGATGGGATGCCTCCGGCTACCAGTCGACAATGACCAGCGGCGCTCATGCTCCTGTCATCGTGCCGGGTGATCCCAACGCCAGCATCCTGCTCCAGAAACTTCTGGGAGCCCAGGAATTCGGCGGACCGATGCCGCCGTCAGGAGGCCTTTCCGATGCGCAGATCCAGATGATCGAGGACTGGATCTCCAATGGTGCCCCCGAATCCTGAGTCATTCCGTCTCAGGGTCATCCGTGACAATCACGTGTCGTTCTCGGAGTGTCACGCGCGTAGCACCGTGTCCGACCGGCAGGAGTAACGAGCCTTGCCGAGGGCGGCACGTGTCGTGGGAAGTTCTTCGTTGGCTCGTGCGGCCCGTGGCACCTGCGACGTGGCGCCGAAGAGGCACGCCAAGACGCCGTGAGCGTGGCAATCGTCGACCATCGTGCCTCTTGGCGCCATCACCGTTCTCGCTCGTTCCTTCCGATGATCTCGAGATGGGTTGCCGACATGGTGGCCCATGCCGGCTGACCCGCCCGATCGCATCGGCCGATCTACCGGTGGATCCACTTCCCTCTCTGAGAAAGTACGTTCGCTCCATCAGCCGGGTGTGACACGGGAACATCGCCAGTCTCCGGCTATCCTTCCCGCCTCGTCCGCCCGCGACCCATGACGTTGACATGCCACAAGCCTTGTTCGAGAAAGTCTGGAACGACCACATCGTCCGCTCCGCCGTGGGCGAACCCGACCTGCTCTATGTCGACCTGCAGCTCCTCCACGAGGTCACCTCCCCACAGGCTTTCGACGGCCTCCGCATGGCCGGACGTACGGTACGCCGGCCCGACCTGAGCCTCGCCACCATCGACCACGGTGTCCCAACGATCCATCGAGAACTGGGCATCCACGACCCTCTCTCCAAACGACAAATCGAAACACTGATCGCCAACTGTCGAGAGTCCGGGATCACACTGTTCGGACTCGACGATCCCCGTCAGGGCATCGTTCACGTGATCGGACCCGAACAGGGCATCACACAGCCTGGAATGGTGATCGTCTGCGGCGATTCTCACACCGCCACCCATGGTGCCTTCGGCGCTCTCGCTTTCGGCATCGGCACGTCGGAAGTCGAACACGTGCTGGCCACACAGACCCTCCCCCAAGTCAAGCCGCGATCGATGGCGATCGTCGTCGATGGATCGCTGCCCTACGGCGTGACCGCCAAGGACGTCATCCTGGGGATCATCTCCCGGATCGGCGTCGACGGTGGCACCGGACACGTCATCGAGTTTCGGGGCGAGGCCATCGAGAGCCTCTCGATGGAAGGCCGAATGACGATCTGCAACATGTCGATCGAAGCCGGATCCCGCGCAGGTATGGTCGCCCCCGACGACACCACCTTCGCGTACCTGGAGGGCCGCCCCCAAGCTCCCACCGGCCCCGCCTGGGAGCAGGCACTCGACTACTGGCGCTCGCTCCCCAGCGACCCCGAAGCCCAGTTCGACACGGGGGTGGCCTTCCTGGCCTCCGAACTCGAACCATACGTGTCGTGGGGCACGAACCCGGCCCACACCCTGCCGGTACAGAGCACGGTGCCCTCCCCGGATGCTGCGACCGACCCCAACGAGCAGGAGTCGATCCAGCGAGCCCTCACCTACATGGACCTGGAACCGGGAACCCCCCTCACCCACATCCACCTCGACCGGGTCTTCATCGGATCGTGCACCAACGCTCGCATAGAAGACCTGCGCGAAGTGGCGCGCCTCGTCGATGGCCGGAAGGTGCATCCCGACGTCTCGGCGATGATCGTGCCGGGCTCCGGGCTGGTGAAGCTCCAGGCCGAGAACGAGGGTCTCGATCGGCTCTTCAAGGCTGCCGGATTCGAGTGGCGGGACGCCGGCTGCTCGATGTGCCTGGGGATGAATCCCGATATCCTCGCCCCTGGAGAACGCTGCGCATCCACCTCCAACCGCAACTTCGAGGGACGCCAGGGACGAGGGGCGCGAACCCACCTGGTCAGCCCGGCGATGGCTGCAGCCGCCGCCGTCGAAGGCCACTTCGTCGACATCCGAACCTGGGAGAGAGCCTGATGGAGCCTATCGATCGTATCGTGGGCACGATGCTGCCGCTGCCGCGGGCGAACGTCGACACCGACCAGATCATGCCGAAGGAGTTCCTGAAACGAGTGGAGCGCACCGGCTACGGGGAGTTTCTCTTCCATGACTGGCGGCACAGGCCGGACGGTGAACCCGACCCCGAGTTCGTCACCAACCGCCCCGAGTATCGAAACGCCCGCATTCTGCTGACGGGGGCGAATTTCGGATCCGGCTCGTCGCGCGAGCATGCACCGTGGGGTTTGATGGACTGGGGTTTCCAGGCGATCGTGGCGCCTTCCTTTGCCGACATCTTCTATAGCAACTGCACCAAGATCGGTCTGCTCCCTGTTCAACTCTCCGAGGACGAGACACGGTGGCTGATAGGTGTTGCCGAGACCGACCCCACCGCCGAGGCGACGATCGACCTCACGAGTCAGACGGTCATCATTGGAGCACCATATGCAGGGCAATCGTTCGAAGCACATTTCGAGATCGACCCGTTCATCAGGTATCGCCTCTTGAACGGACTCGACGATATCGATATCACGTTGCGCCACGGCAGCGATATCGACGTGTTCGAGCGCAGTCGCCCGGTCTTCATGCCCCGTTTGTGACCCGGCGCCGACACGCCCGCGACTTCGTCGATGCGCAAGCTCGCCAGGAGTTGTGCATCAGCCGGTGACGGCGCCCCGTTCGGCAGAACCCACGAGCTTGGCGTACTTGGCCAACGCCCCGGAAGGGTATCGAGGCGCATGAGGCTTCCAGTGCGCCCGCCGCCGGCCCAGCGTTCCCTCGTCCACCAGGAGATCGAGGGTGCGACCGGGAAGGTCGACACGGATACGATCGTTTTCCTCGACCAGCGCCAGCGGCCCACCCACCTCGGATTCGGGGGCAACGTGCCCGACACACAGCCCGGTCGTGCCACCGGAGAAGCGACCGTCCGTGATGAGCAGCACGTCCTTGCCCAACCCTGCACCTTTGATCCCCGCCGTGATCTGCAACATCTCCCGCATCCCGGGCCCTCCCTTGGGTCCTTCGGTGCGGATAACGACGACGTCCCCGTGCCGAATCTGATGTTTGAACAGGGCATCGAGGGCCCCCTGCTCGCCATCGAACACCCGGGCAGGGCCTTCGAACGAGTCGAGCTCGACTCCGGCAACCTTGACGACTGCTCCTTCGGGAGCGAGCGAGCCACGCAGCACGGCGATGCCCCCCTCGCCGGCCAGCGGACGATCTACCGGAGCCAGCACGTCCTGGCCGTCTGGAACCTCCACCGCGGCCAGGTTCTCGGCCATGGTCGTACCGGTCACGGTCAAAACGTCACCCTCCAGCAGCCCGGCGTCGAGCAGCACCTTGAGGACCACCGGCACGCCGCCGATCCGGTCCAGATCGACCATGTGGTAGTGCCCGAACGGTTTGAGATCACCGATGTGGGGTGTCCGGCGCGAAATCCGATCGAAGTCCTCGAGGGTCAGTTCGACTCCGGCCTCATGAGCGATGGCCAACAGATGCAGCACGGCGTTGGTGGAGCCACCCAATGCCATCACGGTGGTGATGGCATTCTCGAACGCCGGTCGGGTCATGATGCGTCGAGGTCGGATGTCCGCTTCGAGCAACGCCATCACCGCCTTGCCCGAAGCCACCGCGAATTCGTCAAGACGTGGATCAGTGGCGGGAACCGCCGCCGAGCCGGGCAGCGACATGCCCATTGCCTCACCGACCGAAGCCATCGTGTTGGCAGTGAACATTCCGGCGCAGGAGCCCTCCCCTGGACAGGCGTGGCGTTCGATCTCGAGCAGCTCCTCCTTGGTGAGGGTCCCCTCCGAGAAGGCGCCGATCCCTTCGAAAACGTCGACGATCGAGATGTCCTTCCCCCGCCAGCGTCCCGGCAGACTCGAGCCTCCGTAGAGGAAGACGCTCGGTAGGTTGGTCCGGGCCGCTGCCATCAACATTCCCGGAAGCGACTTGTCGCAGCCGGCGATGGTGACCATGCCGTCGAAACGCTCGGCGTGCATGACCAGCTCGACCGAGTCGGCGATCACCTCCCGCGACACGAGAGAGGCGCGCATCCCCTCGTGGCCCATCGCAATCCCATCGGATACGGCAATGGTGGCAAACACCAGGCCGACACCTCCCTGATCGCGCACGCCCTGCTTGGCGTGCTCAGAGAGGCGCGGACCGCTGAGGTTGCACGGTGTAACCTCGTTTCCGGCCGAGACCAACCCGATCTGCGGCTTGGTGAAATCCTCATCCGTGAGCCCAACCGCCCGGAGCATGGCCCGGGCACCTGCCTTGGAGGGACCCTCGGTGACGTCTTGAGAGTGGATCTTGCGTGCCATGACGGGGATCATACGCATCGAAGCCCCGGCCCGCGACATAGGCCAATGGTTGACAATGCCGTCGCCGATGCGTAAGTTTCCCCGCTAATGAATCACTACGACATTCTGGTACTTACGTAACGCACGCATCCCAAACCCGATGTGTGCGTTCCCCAGCCCTCCTCACAGTGGAGGGTTTTTTGCACCCTGACCGCCCTGGCGCTCCGCCCGCCCAACCACTGAAAGGACCAGCCCTTGACCAAGAGAACCGGAGCCGAAGTTCTTATCACCTCCCTCGAGGCGGAAGGTGTGGACGTCGTATTCGGCGTACCCGGTGGCGCGATCCTCCCCGCCTACGATCCCCTCTACGACAGCCCGATCCGCCACATCCTCGCCCGCCACGAGCAGGGTGCAGGTCACATGGCCGAGGGTTTCGCCTGGGCAACCGGCAGGGTCGGAGTATGCATCGCCACTTCGGGCCCGGGGGCCACGAATCTGGTCACCCCGCTTGCCGACGCCCTCATCGACTCGGTTCCGTTGGTCGCGATCACCGGTCAGGTCGCCACCCACTCGGTCGGCAACGATGCCTTCCAGGAGGCGTACACGGTCGGCATCACAATGTCCGCCACCAAGCACAACTACTTCATAACCGACCCGGACGACATCGCCGACGCGGTCCATGAGGCGTTTCACATCGCGGCCACCGGACGACCGGGCCCGGTGCTGATCGACATCCCCAAAGACGTGCTTGCCGCCTCAGCCACAACCCATGCGCCACGAGAGATAAACCTGCCCGGGTTCAAGCCGACGGCGGAGGGACACTACCGCAAGGCAAAGGAGGCCGTATCGCTGATCGCTTCGGCCAAGCGCCCTGTGCTGTACGTCGGAGGCGGGATCATCAAGGCGAACGCCCACCGGGAGGTGCGCAGGCTGGCCGAGGCGGCCAACCTGCCGGTGGTGACCACCCTGATGGGGCGTGGCGCCTTCCCGGATCACCATCCGCTCGCGCTCGGCATGTCCGGCATGCACGGAACGTACACGGCGACCACCGCCATGCAGACGACCGACCTGCTGATCGCGATCGGCGTCAGGTTCGACGATCGTGTCACGGGCGACCCGGCTTCGTTCGCTCCCCACGCCAAGGTGATTCACGCCGACATCGATCCTGCCGAGATCGGCAAAGTCCGCAAAGCGGACGTCCCGATCGTCGGCGATGCCCGGCGCGTGCTCACGCAGCTGCTCGAAGAGTGGGGAGACCGGGAGGTTCCCGATCGAACATCCTGGCTGACGGTCCTGGACGAATGGCAGCGCGAGTACCCGCTCACCTACGACCAGCAGCCGGACGGACCGATCAAACCCCAGTACGTGATCGAGGAGCTCTACCGGCTGACCGGAGGTGATGCCATCTTGGTCTCCGGGGTCGGACAGCATCAGATGTGGGCATCCCAGTTCTGGAAGTTCGACAGACCGCAGCGCTGGATCAACTCGGGCGGGCTGGGCACCATGGGGTTCGCCGTTCCGGCCGCCATCGGCGCCAAAGCCGGCAAGCCCGACGAACTCGTATACGCCATCGATGGTGACGGCTGTTTCCAGATGACCCTTCAGGAGCTGATCACCGCCGCAACGGAACGGATCCCGATAAAGATCGCCGTCATGAACAATGGCGCCCACGGCATGGTGAAACAGTGGCAGGAACTCTTCTACTCCGGGCGCCTGTCGGCCACCCTGCTCGGCAACGAGGTCGACTACGTCAAGATGGTGGAGGGGATGGGCTGTGTGGGGCTGCGTGCCCAAACACCCGAAGAAGTCGCCCCGGTCCTCGAGAAATCACTGGCGATCGATGATCGACCGGTGGTGGTCGAGTTTGTCGTCGACCCGGATGAAATGGTCTTCCCGATGGTGCGTGCCGGTGGGTCGAACGACGAAGTGATGACCGGTCCCGGCACGACCGTCAAGCGGAACCCGAATGACATCTCGAGATTGGACATACGACCGTGAGGCACTCCATGCAGACTCAACACACCCTGTCGGTTCTGGTCGAGGACAAGCCAGGGGTGCTGGCGCGGGTGTCGCTGCTGCTGGCCCGCCGAGAATTCAACATCCACTCACTGGCCGTCGGCCCCGCCAGAGACGACGGTATGGCGCTCATGACGATCGTGGTCGAGGCACCCGAACTGGAGCAGGTGCAAAAACAACTGCACAAGCTGATCAACGTCGTGAAGATCGCCGAACTCGACCCCGAACAGTCACTCGAGCGCGAAATCATGATCGTGCGCGTCAGCGCTCCCTCCAGCCGTCGAAGTGAGGTATTGGAGGTGGCTTCGATCTTCAAGGCGGTGGCCGTAGACGTCGGCCCTACGACGATCGCCTTCCAAGTCACCGGCGATCCGACCAAGCTCAGGAACTTCCTGAACCTGGTCCGCCCCTATGGGATCACCGATCTCGTGAAGTCCGGACGGATAGCGATCGCCCGAGAAGTGAAGACCAACAGCGCCAGTTTGCGAGCGATCGGCTGAGAGGAAACATGGCCACCATCTACTACGACCAAGACAGCAACCCATCGATCATCAGGGACCGGAAGGTGGCGGTGATCGGCTATGGGAGCCAAGGGCACGCCCATGCGCTCAACCTGAATGAAGCAGGTGTCGATGTCGCCGTCGGCCTCCGCTCCGACTCGAGCAGCCGGGGACAGGCCGAAGAGGCCGGCCTGCGGGTGATGGACATCCCGGACGCCGCCGCATGGGCGGACGTCGTCATGCTCCTGGTGCCCGACCAGCACATGGCCGACCTGTACGCCGCCGAGGTGGCACCGCACCTCGAGCCGGGCAACGCCCTGATGTTCGCCCACGGTTTCAACATCCACTTCGGGTTCATTCAGCCCCCCGAAGGGCTGGACGTGGTGATGGTGGCGCCCAAGGGCCCGGGCCATCTGGTTCGTCGCACCTTCACGGAGACTTCGGGCGTCCCCTGCCTCTTGGCCGTTCACCAGGACGCCACCGGGGCCGCCCACGATCTGGGTCTCTCCTACGCCTGGGGAATCGGTGGGACCAGAGCCGGAGTTCTGGAGACGACCTTCAGGGAAGAAACGGAGACGGACCTGTTCGGAGAACAGGTGATCCTGTGCGGTGGCGTCTCGTCCCTGATCAAAGCGTCTTTCGAAACGCTTGTCGAAGCCGGGTACCAGCCCGAATCCGCCTACTTCGAGACCCTTCACGAGCTGAAGTTGATCGTGGACCTCCTCTTCGAAGGCGGGCTTTCGTGGATGCGCTACAGCGTCTCCGACACCGCCGAGTATGGCGACTACACGCGCGGCCCTCGCATCGTCACCGACCAGACCAAGGCGGCGATGAAGGACGTGCTCGACGAGATCCAGTCGGGTGCCTTCGCCAAAGAGTGGATGTCCCAGGCCCGGGCCGGAGCCCCGTTCCTCTTGGAGCGCCGTGCCCAGGATCGCGAACATCTCGTCGAGCAGGTGGGACGCAGCCTTCGCCAGATGATGCCCTTCCTCGACCCGAAGCAACCCCCGGGGTGAGCATGCGGAACGCTGGAATGGCTCGACTCCCCGGTTGGAGACTTCTCGTGCTTCCCGGGCCGGGCAGCTTCATCGGCTGACCCGGCCCCCCGGTACGCAGGTCCACGCCTGCCGTCGCCCCGCGCCGGAACTCACCGGCAACGACAGAACAAGGAGTTTGCCATGTCCGACCGTTTGATCATTTTCGACACCACCCTGCGTGATGGGGAACAGGCTCCAGGAATCGCCCTTTCCCCTGATGAGAAGGTGGCCATTGCCCAACAGCTCGCCAAGCTGCGCGTCGACGTAATCGAAGCCGGCTTCGCCGCGTCCTCTCCGGGGGACTTCGATGCCGTATCCCGCATCGCGGAGAAGGTGAAGGGACCGGTCATCGCCAGCCTGGCCCGGGCCAACCCGGACGACATCGATCAGGCCTGGGATGCGCTTCGTCGCGCCGAGCAGGCCCGCATCCACGTCTTCATGTCCACCTCCCCGGTACACATGGAGAAGATGCTGCGCATGACGCCCGATGAGGTGTTCGCGGCGTCGGCCGAGGGTGTGAAGAGGGCCCGGAGCTACTGCGACGACGTCGAGTTCAGCCCTCAGGACGCCACCCGAACCGACCCCGACTTTCTGATAGCCGTGTGCAAAGCAGCGGTCGAAGCAGGCGCAACCACCATCAACATTCCCGACACCGTCGGCTATGCCACACCCACCGACTTCGTGGAACTCATCCGCCGGGTGTACGCCGAAGTTCGAAACGGCAGGGATGACGTGATCATCTCGACCCACTGCCACAACGACCTCGGGTTGGCCGTGGCCAACTCGCTGTCGGCGATCTCCGCCGGGGCCCGCCAGATCGAAGGGGCCATCAACGGGATCGGCGAACGCGCCGGGAACACCTCGATCGAGGAGGTGATCATGGCAGTGCGGACCCGATCCGACCGCTTTGGCGTCACGGTCGGAGCCGACACCACCCAGATCTTCGAAACATCCCGGCTGGTTTCGCGACTCACCGGCTACCCGGTTCAGTACAACAAGGCGGTCGTGGGACGCAACGCCTTCGCCCACGAGGCAGGCATCCACCAGCATGGTGTCCTGCGGGACCGTCTCACCTACGAGATCATGGACGCCGCCTCCGTCGGCCAGGAGGGCGGCCAGATCGTCCTGGGGAAGCACTCGGGGAGGGCCGGCTTCGCCGACACGCTCACCAAGATGGGAATCACCCTGGAGGACGAGGCGTTCGGCAAGGCGTTCGAACGGTTCAAGCAGCTCGCCGACCGCAAGATCCGCATCACCGAGGCCGAGATCCGGGTAATCATCGAGGATGAGGTCCACCAGCCAAAACAGTCCACCGCACTCGTCGGGCTTCACGTCGCCGGAGGCAACGAGATCACGCCTCGTGCGGTGGCACGACTGAGAATGAACGGCAGCGAACAAGAGTTCACCGGCGAGGGAGATGGCATGGTGCACGCTGCTTTCGCCGCGATCCGCCAGGCGTTCGATCTGGACGCGACACTGGTCGACTACCGGGTCGTCCCTGTGACTTCCGGGGCGGACGCCATGGCGGAGGTGAACGTCGTGGTCAGGGTCGGAGACGGTGCCTACTCGGGACGGAGTGTTTCTACCGATGTCGTCGAAGGGTCGGCGGAGGCGTTCGTCTCGGCACTCGACAAGGCATCCTGGCAGTGTTGAGCGTCGGTACACTCGTCGTCCCTGTGTGGAAGGTACAGCATGGCTAAGCATCGAATCGCGGTGATCGGAGGCGATGGAATCGGACCGGAGGTCACCGCCGAGGCGCTGAAAGTCCTCTCGGCGGCGGCGGAACGATTCTCATTCACCGTCGAGACCAGCCGGTACGACCTGGGAAGCGACTTCTACCTGGCGACAGGGACTGTCCTCCCCGACTCCATCGAGGCCGAGCTCGACGAGCATGACGCCATCCTGTTGGGCGCGGTCGGCAGCCCCGATGTTCGTCCCGGAGTGCTCGAACGAGGCCTGCTGCTGCGGCTTCGGTTCAACTTCGACCTGTATGTCAACCTGCGTCCCGTGAAGCTGTATCCGGGGGTCTCTTCACCGATCGTCGGCCTGACACCGGACCGCTGCGACCTGGTGGTGGTCAGGGAGAACACAGAAGGGCCCTATGTGGGCGCGGGGGGGACGCTGCGAAGAGGAACCTCCAATGAGGTGGCGACGCAGGAGTCGATCAACACCCGCAGGGGCGTCGAACGGGTGGTCCGCTACGCCTTCGCCGAGGCGGAGCGGCGCAGCGGGAGACTCACGCTGTGCCACAAGACCAATGTCCTCGTTTACGCCGGCGACCTGTGGACCAGAACAGCGGAGGAGGTTTCGGCCGAGTTCCCGAAAGTGACACTCGACTATGTCCACGTCGACGCGATGTGCCTCTACCTGGTGACGGAACCGGAGCGGTTCGACGTGGTCGTAACCGACAACCTGTTCGGGGATATCATCACCGACCTGGGAGCTGCCGTCCAGGGCGGGATGGGATTGGCCGCCAGCGGGAATCTCAACCCTCCCGGCGATCACCCTTCGATGTTCGAGCCGGTCCACGGCTCGGCACCAGACATCGCCGGCAGGGGTTGGGCAAACCCGGTCGCATCGGTCCTCTCGGCTGCCATGTGTCTGGCATCCCTGGGTGAGACCGATGCCGCCCGGACGGTGGAGGCGGCGGCAAGCGCGGTGCTGTCCGAACTCACATCGATGAGCGGACCCGAGATGGGCGCCACGACGGCACAGATCGGCGACCGTATCGCGGCGCGGGTGGCGTCCACCGGCTGAGTGCCGACGACGACCCCAACTGCCCGGTGACATGGCACTCGGGCGCGTCACCACGGATCTGTGCCGGCGCCTCGGTGTCCGCGTAACGGGTGCCGAGAGCGAACAAAGGCCGTCCTTCCGACCCTTCTCTGTCGCCACGGCGGGCTCACCTCGATCCGGCGAGAACCCCGCCGAGCGCTCAGCGCCGGAATTCGGCCGCGCGGGCATGGGCTTCGAGTCCCTCGATCCGCGCCAGGGCTGCACTGTCGGCCACGACTTCGTGTGGTTTGGTGAGCTTGATCCACGTCGGTGCCTTGAGAAACGTCATCACAGAGAGCCCGGACTGAAACCTGGCTCCCCCTCCGGTGGGAAGAACATGGTTGGGTCCGATCCCATAGTCCGCAAACACCTCGGCGCTACCTCGGCGCTGGTCTCGCCCACGAACAGCGAGCCGTATGACCTGAGCTCGCCGGCCAGCGCTTCGGGGTTGGAGACGTGGAGGGCGAGATGCTCAGGGGCGATCCGTTCGCTGAGCGTCGCGGCTTGCTCCAAATCGTCCACGATCGTGCAAAACCCATTGCCGAGGGCCACCGCAGCCACATCGGCCGTAGCCAGGTCCTGGAGTTGTCTGGTGATCTGGAGTTCCACGTTCTCACGAAGTGAGCTGCTCGTCGTAATCAGGATGGGGAGAGCGTCGACATCGTGCTCGGCCTGAGCGAGGAGGTCGGCAGCAACCAGGCGGGGATCGGCCGAGGCCTCGGCGATGACAACGATCTCACTGGGCCCGGCCAGCCCGTCGATACCGATCTCGCCGAACAAGAGCTTCTTGGCCGCTGTCACCCAACGATTCCCCGGACCGACGACCATGTCACATGGTGGGGAGAGGATGCCGAACGAGAGCGCCGCTATGGCCTGTGCGCCACCCACCTTGAGCAACCCATCGGCGCCCGCCAGCGCTGCGGCGCCCATCGTGAGCCGGGTCGGCTTGGGCGAAGCCACCCAGACTCTCTCGACACCTGCAACCCGGGCCGGGATCACGGTCATCAGAACCGAGGAAGGGAGCGGATACCGGCCGCCCGGCGCATAGGCCCCGGCAGTTCTCACGGGGATCCACGAATGCCCGGCCCGCCCTCCCGGCACCCCCACGTCAATGTTGTCGATGGCGCCCCGCTGGGCTTCGGCGAAGGCCCTGATCTGTTGTGCCGCCCTGTCGAGGAGCTGCCGCCGATGTTCGTCGAGGCCGGCGAGTGCCCCGTCAAGATCGCGACGGGTCGCGACAAGAGTCTCACCGGGCTCGAGGTCCCCCAACCGTTCGCTGTGTCGACGCAACGCTTCCTCACCGTTTCGGCGGATGTCTTCGACGATCACCGAGGCTTCGCGAAGGGTTGCAGAATCGACAGGGCGTCTTTGCTCTCGAATCGCGTCCACGTCCGAGATCAGTCTGAGCCACTCGCTCACTGGGGAACCTCCTTGGCCTCCATCGGCCTTCGGCTGACCTTCAACTCTCGTCGATCGAGCTCCTTGGCGACCTCCTCCAGCGTGACACCCGCCGAGGCGGTCTTGACCAAGGTGAAGTAGAGAAGGTCCGCTGCTTCTGCGATCACGTCTTGGTGAGCCGCCGCCACGGCGAGCTCGTTCGCTTCTTCACGGATCTTCGCGGCGAGAAGGGCGGGATCGTTCAAGAGGGTGGCGGTGTTGCCGCTCGCCCCTTCTTCGGCGATCCCGATGAGGCGGCGGGCGAGTCGCTGTATCCCGTTGTCTTCACCCCAGCAGGACCGATGACCGAGATGGCAGAATCCGTGCTTCTGACGAACCGTGAAGCGCAAGGCGTCACGATCACAGTCCGCGTCGATCTTGATCAGCTCTTGTGTCGCCCCGGAGGTCTCCCCTTTGACCCAGAGCCCGCGGGATCGGCTCTGATAGATACCGGTTCTCGTCTCGATGGCCAGACGGAGGCTCTCCATGCTCGACCAGACGAGACCAAGCGCCTGACCCGCCTCGTCGGCGACCACGGTCGCCCAAAGTCCTTCGGGCTGGAGGGACCTCAGCGGTGCGGCTATGGCGTCTGCCAGGGACATCTTTCCCGTATAGAGGGCCATACCCACCTGAGCATCTGCGCCGAGACGATCGAGTTCTCGGATCTCGTCTGCGGATACGATTCCACCGGCCACGGTCACTCTGCTGTCACCGGCCGCGGCCACCACCGCCGCGGCGCGCTCCAGATCGGTTCCTTGAAGAAGCCCCTCACGTTCCACGAATGTGATGAGAAAGCCTCCGCAGAAGTCGCGAAGCTCCTCCACTCGCGACAAGACGGTTTCTCCTGTCGTGCGACGCCACCCGTGGGTTACCACATCCCCATCACGGGAATCGAGGGCCACGATCACCCGCTCGCGAGGAAGCTGCGACAACAGTTCCGGTGTCGCAGCCGTCCCGATGATCACCCGCCTCGCCCCGGCGTCCAGCCAACGTCGGGCAGTGGTGACATCACGTATGCCACCGCCCACCCGCGTTGGACCTCGTCGGCACAGATCGGCGATGAGGGCGGCGTTGTCCCCCTCACCGCGAGCGGCGTCGATGTCGATGACGGCCACCTCCCCGGCCACCGAGAACCGTTCCAGGAGAGGCCTGGGATCACCGGCGTCCAAAACCGGCTTCTCGCCCCCGACGAGCTGGACCGTCGAACCGTGCGAAATGTCGATAGAGGGAATGATCACTGTCGCACCTCCACTCCCATGGTGCCCAGTCGGGCCTTGAGCTCTCCGACGGTCGTCACGCCATCGTGGAGAATCGACGCAACGAGGACCCCCGTGGCTCCCGCCTCGAGGCCCTCCCTGAGATGCGCGGCGTTGCTGGCCCCACCGGACGCGATCACCGGAACGCTCACTGCCGAGCTGACCGCGGCGACCAGCTCCAGATCGTACCCGTCCTTGGTCCCGTCACGATCCCAGCTCGTGAGAAGGATCTCTCCGGCTCCGCCTGCGGTCGCTGCCCGGCACCATTCGACGACATCGATTCCGGTCCGTCTCCGGCCGCTCTCCACCACGACTTCCCATCCACGGGTCGATCGCCTGGCGGCGTCAACGGCGAGAACGGTGCATTGAGAGCCGAAACGCTGCGCGATGTCCGAGACCAGGCTGGGCCGTGTCACCGCCGCCGTGTTGACACCCACTTTGTCCGCGCCGGCGTCGAGAAGCCTCCCCGCGTCCTCGGGGGAACGGACTCCCCCACCGACGGTGAGCGGAATCGAGAGGACCGACCGTACCGCCTGGACCGTTTCAACGGCATGACTTCGACCTTCGGGCGTTGCCGACACATCGAGAAGAACGATCTCGTCGGCGCCCTGGTCCTCGTAGGCGGCGGCGCAGGCAACCGGGTCGCCGGCGTCGCGCAGATCCTGAAAACGGACACCCTTGACAACACGCCCGTCCCTGATGTCGAGGCAGGGGATGACGCGGGACGCAAGCATCACGCCACCCCCGAAGTGACCGTCAGCCATCGTTCCAGGATGCCGGCGCCCCAGGCGCCGGACAGTTCGGGGTGGAACTGACAAGCCAGGACGTCGCCCCGTTCCAGCGCCGACACGAACCGGCCTCCGTAGTCGCTCGTTGCGCCCGTCCATCCTTGCGGTATTCGCGACAGCCGGTACGAGTTGGCGAAGTAGGCCCAGCCCCGTGTGAGAAACCGGCTTCCTCGTTCAGGTTCGACCATGTTCCACCCGAGTTGAGGCACCCTGACCTCGTCGTCGAACCGAGTGACCGTTTCGGGGACCAGATCAAGACCGAGCTGCCCCGGGCTCTCCTCGCTCGCGCTACAGAGCAGATGCAACCCGAGACAGATCGCCAGAGTGGGACGGCCCTCATCGATTCTCTCCGACAGCACCTCCCGCATCCCGACCTGATCGATTCTCGACATTGCGGCACCGAACGAACCCACACCGGGAACGACCACACGGTCGCCGGCCTCCACGTCCTTGGCGTCGTCTGCGAGCTTCGGAGTAGCCCCAGCCCGCCGAAACGCGGCGACCACCGATGCCGTATTGGCCGTACCGGTGGAGACGATCACGACGCTCTTGCTCATCGCAAGGTTCCCTTGGTGCTCGGAACGTCTCCGCCGGTCACGCTCACCGCCGACCGCAGGGCGAGAGCCACTGCCTTGAACGCGGCCTCTGCCATGTGGTGATTGTTCTCGCCTCGGATCAGATCGACATGAAGCGCCATGCGCGCCTCGACCGCCATCGACACCAGGAAGTGTTGTATGTTCTCGGTCGCGAGATCGCCGATGGTCTCCCTCGTGAACGGGATCCCGACCTCAGCCCATCCGCGGCCCGAGAGGTCGACGACCGCACGGCACAGTGCCTCATCCAACGGTGCATAGGCAAAGCCAAACCGAGTGATTCCGGTCCGGTCCGCCAACGCCTCGTCGATGGCACCCCCGATGGCTATCCCACAGTCCTCGGCCGTGTGGTGATCGTCGACACCCAAGTCTCCCCGGGCGGTGAGATCGAGATCGAATCTTGCGTGCTTGGCGAGGGTGGACAGCATGTGGTCGAGGAAGCCCACTCCGGTATCGAGCTTGGATTGTCCGGTCCCATCGAGGCTGATCGAGCCCACGATGTCGACCTCTTGGGTCTTGCGTGCGAAATCCGCCGTCCTGCTCATGAAAAGAGTCCTTCCAGTTCCGAGACCGACCCGAGGATCCGTGCGACTCCGGCCAGAGACCGTCGAGCCCGGTTCGGGTCATCGCCAGGTGCAACGATCCCGATCGGGATCACTCCTGCACCTCTTGCCGCAGCTACGTCATCAGGGGTGTCGCCCAACATCCAGGCCCTGTCGACACCGAGACGCTCCAGAGCCAACCGGACCGGTGCCGGGTCGGGCTTCAGACGAGTGTCTTCTTTGGCGACCAGTACCGAGATCGAATCCAACATCCCGAACCGGGCGAGGAACTCCTCGGCATCAGACCTTGGTCGTCCCGTCACGACACCTATGGGAAGCATCTCCGCCCACCGCTCCAACGTGGCGGCATCCACCAGCGCCTCCTCGCGCAGTTTGAGACCTTCGAGGCCGTCGACTCCCTGGTAGAGAGTCTCGAACCGGTCGATGACAACGGATATCGGCGCCTCCACGCCGGAGTCGGCGCAAAGTCTTCGCGTCAGCTCCCAATCGTCGTTCGCGTTGCCCGCCGCTTTGGCCTCCTCGATATCCCGACGGGTCACATCGACTCCGAAACTCGCTGCGGTTTCGACGATCGCGGTCACCTGAGAGTCGGAAACATCGGCGAGGACACCATCGATGTCGAACAACAGGGCCTCGGGAGCAACGGCCGACGCCAGAGTGTGGACCAGACGCTCGAACCGAGGCTGGTCGCCGGGCAGGGTGATCCGAAGGTAGCTCTCGAGTCCCGGGCGATGCGGGAACCTTCGCAGCGCAACTCCCAGAGACGCAGCAGCGGAAAGCACCCATTCCGGAGCGTCGAATCGGGCCAAGAGGAAGTTGGCCTGAGATGGCAATGTGACGACGCCGAGCGAATCGAGGATTCCGGCCAGCGCGTCTCGCTGAGATCTCACATTGCCGATGAACTCGGCGACCTCGTTTCGATCATTCAGGCGCTTCGTCGCAAGAGATGCCGAAAGCCCGGATACCGGGTACGGATTCGCGTACGCCGCCAGCTCCGTAACCAGCTCGGTGGAACCCAGCAGGTAGCCGACCCGGAGGCCGGCCAGACCCCAAGCTTTGGAGAGGGTGCGAACGATGGCGACATTCTTCATTTCGAGAGCAGCGCCGGTCAGGTCACAATCGGCAAAGTCACCATAGGCGGCATCGAGTACCACCAGACGCGCTCTCGCCGCCATCTCGCCCAGGGCGGCTTCGTCGATCACTCCCCCCGTCGGGTTGTTCGGTGAGACCACGAACACGGCATCCGTGTCATCCGAGATGGCGCTCATGACGGCTTCTGTCGGGAAGGCACCTTGCCACCAGGGCACCTCGACCAAGCGACCTCCCACCTGGCCGGCATAACGGGGGATCATCTCGAAGCTCGGATACGTGGCTACCGCCTTCCGGCCTGGGCCCATGCGAGCGAGGAAACATCTCAGCAGGGCGTCGTCGCCGCCGGCAGTCACCAGCACTCGATCGGTGTCGACTCCGTGAAGCTCGGCGATACTCTCTCTCAGTGCAGAAGTCTCCGGGTATCGACTCACCAGGCGGGCCTCGTCGGAGACGTGGCTCAGCAGGGAAGTCGATGGCGGTTGCCCCTCGTTCCTCGACAGGTCCAGATCGATCGGATACTCGGACCGAGGAGGCGAATATGCGGTGGGCCGGCTCATGGGACGATCTGCTCCAGTCGCGAGACGGCGATATCCGTTGCCTCACGTTCTTTGAGCAAGGGGATCAACGCCGGTAGCTCGGAACGAGGCACTGCGGCCTTCACCGCCATTCCGCTATCACCGTGCAGGCGAGCAATGGTCGGTTCACGCATGCGCGGGAGAATCTCGATGATCCCCTCGAGGTACTCGGCAGACACGTTGAACTCGACCATCACACGGCGTCTCGCCTCGAGCACCGACCGCAAACTCAGCACCAGACCGTCGATCGCCGCCTTCTTCGTCGGCAAGTCCAGTACCTGAGGGCTGGCGTACAGCCGAGTCGACGACGTGATCAGCTCATCCACAACGGTAAGCCCGTTGGCGGAGAGGGTCTCCCCCGTGGCAGTGTTGTCGACGATCACGTCGGCGTCTTCGGGCGGAAACACTTCGGTCGCCCCGTACGAGCGGACGAAGACGGCGTTCAAACCACGCTGAGCTATCCAACGACGGGACAACCGCTCGTACTCACTGGCAACCGTCAACCGCCGATTCGGAAGGCGACCATCCTCGAGAAGCGACAGGGGCGCGGCGGCAACGACACGTACCGGGTCGAGACCTGTGTCCAGCATCTCGATCAGTTCGGCGTTCTTTTCAGCCACCCAATCGGCACCGGCGAATCCGATATCGCGGGACCCGGCCGCCAGCATCTCCACGATGTTCTGTGGTTTGAGGAGTTTGACCTCGTAGCCGGGAACCGACAGCTGGGGTCGGTACCCGCGGCCACCGCTGCGCAATCTCAGACCCGCGTCCGAAAGGAGGCTCACAACCCCCTCCTCGATACGGCCTTTGGGCACGGCAAGGTGAAGAAGGTCTTGTTGTTTGGGTGATGTCATCCGGGCTCTTTCCCGCCGACAGCGGCCGGGTGCTTGCCCATAAACAAGAAACACCGACTGCTGAAGTCGGCGTTTGTGTCCTTAGCTGGCTTTCGCTAGTTGAGCACCATCAACCGACCCGATCCGGGTGGTGATGATGAACGTGGGCGAATGGCCTTTTCATTGCGGGGAGCACGGTAGCCCGTCTCGAACCGAACTGCAACAGAACATCGCCGGCAAGAAGGCTGGTGCACCGGGAGATAGCGGACGAGTGTATGCGTCGACACCGAACTCATTGCAGCGTGTCGTGCCCTTGCATCGACGTCGAACCGGCTTCCGGAGAAGTCACGTCGCCGCCGCCGTCCTCATCATCGGTCACACGTTCCGGATCACCGGTGTCGTCCTGACCATGGCGTGGTTCCCGCCTGCCGGATCACCGCCGGTCTTCGGCGAGGGTTGTCCGAGCGGGTCGCAGAACGATCACCCCGGAGCCATGTACGCGCTCTTGGGGTGGCTGTGACCGCTCTCGGCGAGCACCGCCGCCATCCTGATCGTCAGCGGCATCGGGTCGAGTACGGTGGCAAGGAGGCCCCGGGCGTGGAGCTCCTGCTCAATCGATTCGGCCAGTCCCACATACCCGGTACACCCGGGGATGATCACGTCGGCACGATCGTCGCGGGCCGCCCGCTCGGCCTGGGCCATGAGCTTCTCGAATGTCTCGTCCGGGTGGCTCTCGATCTCGAGCACCGGCAAATCGACCACTCGTACCGAGGCCAGCCTCCCGGAGAGCCCTGCTCGTTCCACTTGCTCATCCACCAGCGGTCGCGACCGCTCGAGGACGGTGAGAATCGAGAAACGGTGTCCGATGTTCGCGGCTACGGTCATCGACGTGCGTGCAGGCCCGAGCACGGGGATCGAGACGATCTCGCGCAACACATCGACGCCCGGGTCGCCCATGCAGTCGATCACCACGGCATCGACTCCGTCGGCCTCCGCCTCGACCGCCAAGGTAATGAGCCCCGGTACAGCCTCGGCTTCCTCCTTGCGCCCTTCGATCGACATCGGGCCACGCTCGATCATCCGGCAGCTGATCACCAGATCCGGCCTGCGAAGGGGCGCGTAGATTTCGAGAATCTCGTCTGGTCCGGGCAGTGAGTCGCTCGGGACGACGGGCACGAGAATGCGGATATGAGTCATCTGCTTGACCTCATCAGGTTGGGAGCGAGAGCCCTGGCCAGCGGTAGGGCTTGGGTGCTCGGGATGGATAGGTTCGCCTGCTGTGGGAGAGGCCCATCGAGACCACTGCCTCGACGGTTCTGGTCGCCACCGACGGCGGGTCGATGACGGTGACAT